>SYCH01000013.1 GCA_005787025.1 Actinomycetota bacterium
ACCGAAGCTTTGGTCATGCCCCGACTCGTCGACACCGCCATCTCCGTCATGGGAGAGTCCTACCCCGACGTGGTTCGGCAGAAGGATTTCATCCTCGGCGTGCTGACGAAGGAGGAGGAACGTTTCCGACAAACCCTGAAGTCCGGACTCGGAATTCTGTCCGACGAGATCGACACGGCGATGCGTGAGTCCCGTGGCATCTCCGGTTCGACGGCATTCCTTCTTCACGACACGTACGGATTCCCGTTGGAAGTCACCGAGGAAATCGTCGCCGAACGCAACGTGTCCATCGACGTTCCCGGCTTCGAACTGGAGATGGATCGTCAACGCGAACGGGCCAAGGCCGCTCGTAAGGGAGCCGCCAACGGACCCGAACGTATGAACCAGTACCGCGAGGTTCTGGACGCAACCGGCCAGACGGTGTTCGTCGGCTACACCGACGACTCCTCGCGCTCCAAAGTGGTGGCGGTCATCGAGGGAGATGACGGGACCCTCGAGGTCTTCCTCGACCGAACGCCGTTCTACGCCGAGAGTGGCGGACAAGTAGGTGACACCGGCACCATCACCGGCCCGGATGGAACCCTGCTGGTTCTCGAAACCACGTTCGCTTTGCCCGAACTGCGCCGTCACTTGTGCCGCCCGATGGGCGGTGACGTGAACGTCGGACAGGAGGTCGAGGCGTCGATCGACGTGCCCCGACGCACCGCGATCCGTCGCCATCACACCGCCACTCACGTGTTGCACTGGGCCCTGAGGGAAGTTCTCGGGGATCACGTCAAACAAGCCGGATCACTCGTCGATGACGACCGTCTCCGATTCGACTTCAGCCATTACGCGGCGGTCACGGCCGACGAGCAGCGACGAATCGAGGAAATCGCCAACGCCGTGACGCTCCGCAACACCGACGTACGTTCCGAAGAGATGGACAAGGACGCCGCGACGGCGCGAGGAGCCATCGCGTTCTTCGGCGACAAGTACGGTGATCGGGTCCGGGTGCTCGAGGCTGGTCCGTCGGTCGAATTGTGTGGTGGAACCCACGTGTCGGCCACCGGCGACATCGGAATCATCAAGATCACATCCGAATCCTCGATCGGCGCGAATCTCCGACGTGTCGAGGCAGTCGCCGGATTTCGCACCTTGGAACTCGCTCGATCTTTCGAGGACTCCCTGTCCGAGGCCGCACGGCTCTTGGGCTCCTCGTTCGAGGATGTCGTGGGCGGCGTCACCAAGAAGCTCGACGAGATTCGCACTTTGAACGACGAGAACAAAGTGTTACGGGGTCGTTTGGCGTCCGGTCGAGCGTCGGAGTTGTCGGGCCTCGCCGTCAGAGGGGTCGTGATCGCGCGGGTCGACGACCTTTCTCCCGCCGACCTTCGTGATCTGGCCGTGGCCGTGCGGCAACAGGCGGGGATCGACGCCGTCGTGCTCGGTGGCATTTCCTCGACCGGGGGAGTGTCCTTGGTCGCCGCAGTTGTGACCACGTTCCCGGTGCCTGCCGCCGACCTCATTCGTGGGTCGGCCAAGGCTGTCGGAGGGGGTGGCGGCGGCAAGGGAGACGTGGTCACCGCCGGGGGGAAGAATCCCGCCGGACTCGACGAGGCGTTGCGTTTGGCTCGGGAGGCCGCCGGCCTCTGATGCGGGCACTCGGCGTCGACCTCGGGACCAAGCGGATCGGTTTGGCGACCAGCGATCTCAGCGGGACGATCGCCAGCCCCCACTCCACTCTCGTGCGTTCCACGTCGGTACGAGTCGATCACGCCTCGATCGCGCGCATTGTGCGAGACGAGGAGGTCGAGCTCGTCGTGGTGGGTCTGCCCATCACCATGAACGGTGAACACGGTCCTGCGGCGCGGGCCGCCCAGCGCGAAGCGGCGCTTCTCGGTACGGTTCTGGTCGTGCCGGTGATCATGTTCGACGAACGCATGACGACCGTGACCGCCGACCGCGCCCTCAAGGAGGCCGACATTCCGGCTAGTCGCCGGCGGCAATACGTCGATCGCGTCGCCGCGGCGGTGATGTTGCAGTCGTGGCTCGATCGGGGGTGTCCCCGATGACGGACCTCGATCACGAACGTTTGACTCCGGAACTCCGGATCGCTTCTCCGCGCTGGAAGCGCTGGCGACGCTTCATCATCTCGGCCGGCCTCGGCATCGGCATGGTCGGGATCGTTTGGTTCGGTGTCGATCAGTTGACCTACCTGCGTAAGGTCAATCCGCCCGGCGACCCGCTGGCTGCCGATGTCTTCCAAGTGGTCGACGGGACCGATGTACGTTCCCTGGCGCTCGATCTGGAAGCGGCCGGATTCATCGTCGACTCGGGGGTCTTCGAGCGATACGTCGGGGAGGAGGGCGGTCTCGAGATCACGCCCGGGTTTTACACCATGCGGCCCCGGGATCACATGGGCAATCTGTTGCGGGTTCTTCGAACGCCACCGAACGAGACCTACTTCAAGGTGACGTTTCCCGAAGGGTTCACCGTGAATCAGGTTGCCGAGCGGGTCGCCGACGAGCTCGGCTCGATCAGCTCCGATGATTTCGTGACCGACTCCGGCCTGGGCGACCTTGTGTCGGTGGTCCGTTCCCGATACCAACCCGACTCGATCTCGAGCCTCGAAGGTCTCCTGTTCCCCGACACCTATCTGATCGCTGGCGATTCGACGGCCGCTCAGATTCTGCGCGACATGATCTCGCTGATGGAGCGGGTCGGTCGACAAGAGGGCCTCGATGACGCGCCGAGCCTGGTCGGACGTACTCCGTACGAGGTGCTGATCATCGCGTCCATGATCGAGCGCGAAGCGAGGTTGGACGACGACCGGGACCTGATCGCACGGGTCATCTACAACCGTCTCGAGCTCGGTATGCCGCTCGAGATCGACGCGACGCTGCTGTACCGCCAGGACCCCGAGCGGCCGTTCGCCGAACTCAAGGCGCTCCAAACCCCGTACAACACGTACATCAACACGGGGCTCCCACCCACACCGATCGCCAATCCCGGACGGGAGTCGATCGCGGCGGCCCTCGATCCGGCCCCGAATCCCTTCGCGGGTGATCCGTTGTGCGCCGAAATCACACCGGTCACCGAGTGCCGTTATCTCTACTATGTGTTGGCCGACGAGGATGGCCGACACACCTTCGCGGTCACCTTGGAACAACATCTGGCCAACGTGCAGCGAGCCATCGAGGCGGGAATCCTGTGAACTACGGAAATGAAAGGATCGTCACCGGTCGCACGAAGCTCGCGGTTGTCATCGGCGATCCTATCGATCGAAGTTTGTCCCCGGTCATTCACAACGCCGCGTTCGAGAGTGTCGACTTGGATTGGACGTACGCACCCCTTCGAGTGTCGGCCGCGGCCTTGCCCGATTTCGTTTCGACA
>SYCH01000139.1 GCA_005787025.1 Actinomycetota bacterium
GGATCATCTCTCCACCTCGAGCGTGACGAGTCCGATGTGGATGCGATCGCCCACTCGTAGACGTGTCGGGCGGGAGATGAACTTGCCGTTCACGGAGGTGTGATTGGTCGAACCGAGATCCTCGATCATCGTGTAGCTGTCGACGCGACGGATGAGCGCGTGTCGAGCGCTCGCTCCGGTGTCGGGGGCCAACTGCAGTGCGCAGGTCTCGTCGCGCCCGATGATGACGTCATCGCTTCCGAGATCGACGACGATCCCTTTCATGTCGGCGGGTGCGATGATGCGCAGAGATCCAACCCGATGCTGGCGGGAGACCCTGGGAGCGGTCGCGGAGATCACTTCGGGTCGTGCTCCGGGGTTCGCGACGTTGATCGTGACTCGGCTGACGGCGGGAATCCGGATCTCGTTCCACACGGCCCACAGCACGCGGGCGAAGAACGCGTACAGGGCGAGCAACAGGACGATCTTCAGGAGCCCGAGAAGCTGATCGGTGATCATCGGGGTCAGGCCTGACGAGCCTCGTAGCGGATGGAGTGGCTCGCGAACGAGACGATGTCCCCGTCGCGCAGAGCGCGTTCACCGGTGATGATCGTTCCGTTGACCTTGGTTCCGTTGGTCGATCCCAGGTCTTTCACGACCCATCCTCCGCCGGTTGCCGAGATCTCGGCGTGTCGTCGACTGACGTTGGGATCATCGAAAACGATGGCGTTGTCCGCCGAACGACCGATGACCAACGTTTCGGACCCCAACGTGAGGCGACGATCGTCGGGCAGGATGACGACCGCGGTGACCGCGGTCGTGCCGGTGGCGCGGATCTCGCAGGAGACCTTGATGCGGCCGACCTTCAACGAGTCGTCGGCGTCGATGGCCACCGACACCGATCCCTTCAGGTGGTAACCCTCGTCCTCGGCGTATTCCTTGACGGCTTCGACCAACTCGGCGAGAAGATCACGACGGACCGACTCGAGAGCCTCGAGGTCCGCGGGTGAGAGGTGAACGAGAAAGTGGTTGGGAACGACGCGGCGGTTCTTGGAGTCCACACTTCGATTGGCATCGATCTCCGTGACGAGACGACGGCCGATCTCGATGGGGCGGACGTTTCCACGGAACGCACGGCTGAACACACCTCCGACCATAGGCGTGAAGGGTATCGGCGAGGGACCGCTCGCGGGGCAGGTTGGGGCGGGTGCAGGGCGCTCGGTACCCTGTGAAGCCGGTTGCTCGGGCGAGTGGCGGAATGGTAGACGCGCTGGCTGCAGGAGCCAGTGTTCGTAAGAACGAGGGGGTGCAAGTCCCCCCTCGCCCACCACTGTTGTCGCTGCCGACTGACCGCGATCAGGCGTCGGTGATCTTCTTCGAGTCGTGCGCCGCCGCGCGGTAGATGCCGGTGGCCATCATGCTGGTCTCGCTTCGGCGCCGTTGTTCGTACACCGCGGCACGAATGTCGTGAATGTCGCGTGATTCGGGTTCGGCCAATCCGGCCATCTCGACGAAGTGACAGGCGAGTCGCAGGTCGCCGCGGGCGGCCAATTCTTCACCACGTCGCGCCAACACCTCGGCGCCCCCGACGAGGGTCGCCATCTCTCGCGCCAACTCGACCTCTCGCGCCGGCTTCAGGTTCGCCGGGTTCCCGTCGTACCAACCGCCGTACAAACGCCAGATGTTGCGTACCACGAACTCGGGCTCGTCGTAGGTTGCGCGCAAGTAGGGCTTGTCGGCCAACTCCTCGGGCAAGGTCACGGTGTGGATGATCTCGTCCAATCGGGCCCCAGCGTTCATGAGCGCGAGTGTGGAATCGTGGAGGAACTCGAGAGCGCCGGCGGTGTCGTTCAGCACCATCGCCACGCGCTCGCGTCCCCCGATGGCCGGGCCGTGGGCGGGCAGCATCAACTCGGGTCCGAGCGCCGCCATCGCGCGCAATGCCACCGCCCAATCCAATGCGTAACGCTGCACCTTTTGCGGGTTGCCGGCGTTGGGGAACTGCCAGATGAAGAAGTCACCAACGGCGATCGCCTTGGCGTCGGGAATCCAGGCCCACGTGTGGTCGTCGGTCTCTCCGCGCGCGTGGTGCAACTCGAAGACGCGTCCACCCACGTCGAGCGTGGTCGATTCCCGGTACGTCACGTCGGGATAGACGAAATGTCGCGGGAACGAGGGTGCGGGCAAACGGAACTGCCGCATGTTGATGTGGCCGTTGTATCCGTTCGTCGTCTTGTAGCGATCGAAACGCGCGCGGATGGCCTCGTGGCCGACGTAGGTGATGCGTCGATGTCCGCGAGCGTCGGCATCGGCATCGAACGCCACCGCCCCGCCCACATGGTCGGTGTGACCGTGCGTGTAGACGGCGGTGTTCACCGGCGCATCGGAATAGCGACGGAACTGCTCGACGACGCTGGGTGCCGACAACGTGTGCGACACGTCGAAGAGCACGTGCCCGTCCTCGGTGTCGAAACTCACGACGTTGCTGAACGACTCGATCAGCCCGACACCATGGTCGAACTCCTCGATCTCGGTGGCCGACGTGGACACCGAGAGCTTCAACACGTCCGCGCTGGTTCCGTCCACCAACGCGGCCGACCGTTCGAGCATGCCGTTTCTCGCCATGACGAAAGTCTGGCACCAAAGCGGTCAGTGGCTCGCCGATTAGGGTGTCGTTCTCGGAGAGAAGGGAGTCGGCCATGAAGATCGAAGAACTGTTTTCGGTGAAGGGCAAAGTGGCACTGGTGACCGGGGGGTCCCGGGGAATCGGCGAGATGATCGCCGCCGGCTACCTGGAGAACGGCGCCAAGGTGTACATCAGGTCCCGTAAGAAAGAACAGTGCGACGCGACCGCGAAGCGTCTCTCCGAGCGCCACGGAGCCGAGTGCATCTCCATCCCGGCCAATCTTTCGGATCTGGCGGGCATCGATGCGCTCGTCGCCGAACTGAAGTCCCGCGA
>SYCH01000140.1 GCA_005787025.1 Actinomycetota bacterium
CCCGAGGGACAGGCCACCCCCGAGGACCTGGTGGACACTCCCACGGTCGTGGTGTTCATCGAGAGTTTCTCACCGCCACCCCAGATGTGGATCTTCGGTGCAGTGGACTTCACCGCCGCTCTCGGACGCGTGGCCAAGGTGCTCGGCTATCGCGTGACGGTGTGCGATGCCCGCGAGATCTTCGCCACCAAGCGACGCTTTCCCATGGCCGACGAAGTGATGGTCACGTGGCCCACACCGATGTTCGAGGCTCGGGGTCACACGCTCGGCCCGCGCGACGCGGTGTGCATCCTCACGCACGATCCGAAGTTCGACGTGCCCGCCGTGCAGGGAGCATTGGCCACCAACGTGGGCTACATCGGTGTCATGGGCAGTCGCAAGACCCACGCCAAGCGACTCGAACGTCTCGCCGAGGTCGATGTTTCGTCACCCGAGCAGTTGGCACGATTGATGTCTCCCATCGGCCTCGACCTCGGCGGTCGCACTCCCGAGGAAACCGCCATCGCCATCTGCGCCGAGATCATCGCTCGTCGCACCGGACACACCGCGACCAGCCTGAAAGTGACCAGCGGCTCCATCCACTCGTGACCCGCTGACGCGATCGCCTCGCGTCAGACGTCGAGCACGACCAGATCGTGGTTCGCGTGGTTCATGGGGTCGGGACCGTCGATGGTGGCCACCACGATGTCCTCCAGCCGCATCCCCCACTTGCCCGCCACGTAGATGCCCGGCTCCACGCTGAACGCGTGCCCGGCTTCGAGTGGCAGCGTGTTGCCGCTCACCATGTACGGATCCTCGTGGGCATCCATGCCGATGCCGTGACCGGTGCGATGAATGAAGTACTCGCCGAATCCGGCCGCATCGATGACGTCACGAGCGGCACGGTCGACGCCTTCGCACGGCGTACCCACGGTGGCGGCGCGCACACCGGCGGCCTCGGCGTCCTTCAACACCGCGTACGCCTCGGCGATGTCGCCGGGCACCGGTCCGAGATGAACGCACCGCGTGATGTCGCTGCAGTAGCCGTTCATGGTGCCGCCGAAATCGCACAACACGATCTCACCCCGATGGATCACCCGCGAACCCGGATGATGGTGCGGACTGGCGGCGTTCTCTCCGGCGGCGACGATGGCGAAGTTCACCACGTCGTGTCCCTCGGACAACAATCGCGCCGAGATGTCGGCCGATACTTGGGCCTCGGTGCGACCGACCAGATCGATCTCTCCACCGTGCAGTTGCGCCGCCACCCGATCGGCCGCGGCGCCGGCGGCCTTCAACGCCGCGATCTCGGCGGCGTCCTTGCGCATGCGGATGGGACCCAACACCTCGACCGCGCGCCGATACGTGGATCCGGGCAACAACGGCATCAGGTCGACCAGGAAACGGGCCCACATGGTGTCGCCGATCGCCACCGTCCGAGCCGACGACGACGCGGTCACGAGCGAGGCCGTGAGGGCCACCGGATCCTCGGTCTCGCCCCACGGGGCCATGTCGAAGACGCCGGGCAGGTGATTCACGCGCGGTGCCTCCAGGCGCGGCACCACCAACGTGGCGTCACCGTCGACCGGTAGCACCAACATCGTGAGCCGCTCGAGCGGCATGGCGTGATAGCCGGTGAGATACGGCATGTCGAGACCCACCGACAACAACGTGACGTCGATTCCCTGCTCGCGCATGGCGCGTCGGGTGCGTTCGATGCGATCGGCGAACACGGCGGCATCGGCGCCCGGCGCGGAGACGATGGAATGCCCACTCACGCTCGTCAACCTACTGGCAGTCGCCGATTCAGTTGCGATTGGTGCCGGATCCGGTGGCCACGATCGAACCCAGTCGGCCGGCCTCGTGGTCCTCGAAGGCCCGGATGATCTCCTCGCGGGTGTTCATGACGAACGGTCCGTATCGCGCGATCGGTTCGTACAACGGCTCTCCACCGAGGAGCAACACCTCGCACTCCCGTTCCTTGGCGGTCACCGTCACCGATCCCGATTCACGATCGCACACCACCATGTGTCCCTCGTCGGCCTCGACACCGTTCACGACGACACCGTTCACGAAGGGGTGCACGAGAGCCGTGTGACCATCGGCCACCTGCCAGTCGATGGACTTTCCGGCGCGCAAGGACACGTGCGCGAACGTCACGGGACTGGTGGTGTCCACGATGCCGTTCAACCCGTCGACGTCGCCGGCGATCACCCGCAAGGTTCCGCCGTCATCCAGTTCTCGCGACGGGATGTCGTACGCCTCGTACCCCTGATAGCGCGGCGGAATCATCTTGCTGGCGGCGCGCAGGTTCACCCACAACTGGAACCCGTGCATGCGCCCGCCGAGTCGCATCATCTGGTCCGTCGGCAGTTCGCTGTGCACGATGCCCGCACCGGCGGTCATCCACTGCACCGCCCCCGGCGTGATGACGCCGAACCCTCCGTTGGAGTCCCGATGCTCGATCTCGCCGGCCAACAGGTACGTGACGGTCTCGAAGCCACGATGCGGATGATCGGGCGCGCCCACCGCCTTGCCCGGCGCGTACTCCACCGGTCCCATCTCGTCGAGCAACAAGAAGGGATCGATCGCGGAGATCTCGCCGGCGGGAAACGGACGACGCACGATGAAGCCCCCACCCTCGGCCTGACGGTGCGCCGGGACGAGGCCGAGCACTCGCCGTCGGTTCAACGCTTGACCACCAACGACACCGGTACCGTCGTCTCGGCGGCCTGCTTGGCGTGATAGCTGGAGCGCGTGAGCGGACTGGACTCCACGTGTCCGATGCCGAGGCTCTCGCCCAGGTTCTTCCAGCGGGCGAATTCGTCGGGGTGGATCCAGCGCGCCACCGGCAAATGGTGCGACGTGGGTCGCAGGTACTGGCCGATCGTCACGATGTCGACGCCGATGCCGGCCAGATCGGC
>SYCH01000141.1 GCA_005787025.1 Actinomycetota bacterium
GGGCCGACCCCGCCGGCGGGCCGCGAGTTCGATGCTCACGCGCCGCCGTTGCAAGTAGCCGTTTCCGGCACCCACTCCGTCCCACATCGTGGTCGTGGCCACCAGACGTACGTCGACCGCCACCGACCCGGGGTCACCAACCAACACCAACACTCCGCCCCGCGACTGCAGACGAGTGTGCAACGTGCGCATCACCCCACCGGATACCGACGCCACCACCTGCCGCGACAACACCAATACCTCCACGCCGTCGACCAACGCCGAGATGACCGCGGCCATGTCGGATGATGCGGACGACGACGATGATGACGACGGCGACGACGGCGACGCACCGGCCACGAAGACCGTGCGCGACAACGCCACGCCCAATTCGGCGGCCGCGCCGACCCCCACCGATGGCAACCCCACCACACCGGCCCACGAACCAACCTGTGTGGGGGCCGCCATCACGGCGAGCGCGCACGACATGGCCGCCGACCCCGAGCACACCACGGTGTGCCCCCGCACCAATCCCGGATCACCCGGAGCGACCCCGAACAAAGGCGCCAACACCGGGTGCACCGGCAAAAGACGCTCGTGGGCCATGACGGCGGGAATACCGGCCCGTAGGGCAGACAGGTCGACGGTGCGACGGGCCGCGGAAACGCTCATGACGGCGACTATAGCGAACAGGTGTTCGTATGTTTCGAGCCACCCGACGGGGCTCGACGCGCCTCAGTCCGCGTCGCCGTCCTTGGGCTTTTTCTTCGGTGCCTTCTTCGGGCCACCCTCGGGCTTGGCCGAGGGATCCTTCGTCGAGCTCGGCGGCGTGGTCTTCAACGAGTCCAGGAAATCGATGAAGCCTCGAGCCCCTTGGGCGAAATGGTCGGCGCCCAGCGAACGCGCATGATCGGCGTCGCGAATAGCCGAGCCTCCGACCAAAACCGGCAGTTCGTCACCGATCGCGCGACGTAGCGACGACAACAACTCCGTCGCGCTCGCCAGCGACTCGTCCGAGGTGACGCTGACGCCCACCGCCACCAGATTCTTGATGCTGGATGCCGCATGAACGAACGAGTTCGCCGGGGTGTCGGCACCGAGGTCGGACACGTCCCAACCGTGCAGACGCAACAGGTCGCCCAACATCGCGAGCGCCAACGAGTGTCGTTCTCCCGCGGGACCACCGATCAGAACATTGCCCCGATGCCGCCCGCGCCGCACACAACGCTGACTCAATTGGCCCACCAAACGCGTAGCCACAGCGGTGGCGCGGTGCTCGACGGAGATGTCGATCTCTCCGCGAGCCCAACTGGCACCGATCTGGGCCAGTACCGGGCTGAGGATGTCGAGGTACACCTCTTCCATGCCGGCACCCGAGTCGATGGCCGACCGCAGCACTTCGAACGCCCCGGTGGCGTCGGAATCCACGAGACAACGATGCAACTCGATGTGGTAGTCCGTCGTTCGTCGCGAGTCGGAGGAATGTTGAGCCTTCTCACGTCGAGCCGACTGTGAGATCACGAACTTGTCCAGGTCGGATCGCAAGATTTGCCATTGACCCTCGACCTGAATGGCTTCCAACGCACGACGCTTCACGTAGCGGTACACGGTCATGTAGTGGCGACCCAAGACCACCGATGCTTCCTCGATCGACAACACCTCGTCGTCTACGGACATCGTCTCGTCGCTCACGGGCGCAGGCTAAAACGGCTATTCCGACCGTGCGTGACTGGACATCGAGAAAATCAGGAGTTTTCTGTGACTTTTCAAGACCCCGACAACAGGCCTCCGGGTCAGCCGCGGTTGGCTTCCCACTTCGCTCGCGCCGCCCGGCTGCGCTCGATCAGGTGTGCCGGAACTCGACTGTCGATGGCCGGACCACCGGCCGCGGGCGCATCTCCGGACGTCACCGGGGCATCCGGGGCCACCAGGTCCTCGAAGGCCGGCGGGGTCATGCCCGGCTTCCAATACTGGTAAAGGTCACGGACGATCTCCTCGAGCCCGTTGGAGTCGAAACCCTTGTTCAGGTCCACGGTGACCATGTTCTGGTACACGTGCACGCCGGCCACGCGACCGGTCGCGAACAACCGCCGTGCCAGTTCGGCCGCGGGGGTGTTGGCCCGGGCGAACCGACCCGAGGCGTCGTCGGCGGTGAAGCTGTCGTGTCCCATTCCCGACAGGCTGCGATTCGCCTCGAAACGGACGATTCCCACGCGACGGCTCGGCTTTTCCACGACGATTACTGGCTGGCCCATGGACCAACCCTAGTTGCCCCGAAACTCGCGGGCGATGTCCGTCACGGAACGTCGGGCGGCTCGTGGACGATGCCACACGCTCCCGCCTGTCGTCATGGCGACGAGGTCGGGTACGGTTCTCCTGTCTCACTCACCGGAGGTCGTCCATGTCTCAGCCCACTCTCGAACAGTTCCAATCCGAGGTCCTGGCCTTCCTCGAGGCCAACGCTCCCCGCAAGGAGGCCGAGAAGAAATTCGTGTGGGGCGAAGGTTCCGACAAGGTCGCCATGTTCGAGGAGAAGGAGCGCGACAAGGAACAAGTGGACGTCGATCTGGCGTGCGCCTGGCGGGGCAAGAAGTTCGACGCCGGCTTCGGGTACATCACCGGACCCGAGGCCTACGGTGGTCGCGCGTTGCCAGCCGCGTACCAGCGCGCCTTCGACTCGCTCGAGTCCAAGTTCGACATCCCGAACCAAAGTTGCTTCACCATCGGTCTCGGAATGGTGGCTCCCACCATTCTCGCGCACGGTTCCGACACCGCTCGCGATCTGTACATGCGAAAGATGTACCGCGGTGACATCGTCGGTTGTCAGTTGTTCAGCGAGCCCGGTGCGGGTAGCGATCTCGCCGGTTTGTCCACCAAGGCCGAGCGTGACGGTGACGAGTGGGTCATCACCGGTCAGAAGGTCTGGACCAGCGGTGCGCACTACAGCCACATCGGCGAGATCATCGCCCGCACCGATCCCGGTCTGCCCAAGCACAAGGGCCTCACCGGCTTCATCGTCGACATGCACGCGCCTGGTGTCGAGATTCGTCCGTTGCGCCAGATGACCGGAGGCGCCAGCTTCAACGAGGTCTTCTTCACCGAGGTGCGGGTGAGCGACGATCACCGTCTGGGCGACATCAACAACGGCTGGAACGTCGCCCTCACCACGCTCATGAACGAGCGCGCCGCCATCGGTGGCGGTGGTGGCGGCGGTGGCTTCTTCACCCGAATCATCGAGATGGTGAAGCACTACGGACTCGATTCGGATCCGGTGGTGCGCGACGAGTTGGCCAAGATCATCATCCACAACAAGGTGGCCGGCTACAACAACCAGCGCGCGCTCGACAAGATCAAGTCCGGTCAGATGCCCGGACCCGAGATGAGCATGGCCAAATTGGCCGGCACCAACAACATGATCCGTCTCGGAAACTTCGTGTCGATGGTTCTCGGACCCAAGCTCGTGGCCGACAGCGGTGAATGGGGCACCTACGCCTGGAACCAACTCATCCTGGGCACACCCGGCGGTCGTATCGCCGGTGGCTCGGACGAAGTGATGCGCAACATCGTGGGCGAGCGCGTGCTGGGTCTTCCCAAGGACGCGGGTATCGACAGCAAGAGCCCGTTCAACGAACTGAAGAAGTGATCAGAACAACGTGGGCGGTGCCGCGCGATCGACGCGCGGAGTGCCGGTCCACGGAACGAAATTGTCCATGAACGCCCACGAGCGTCGGTGAATCGACGACGGTCCGTAACCCTGAAGCGCCGTGCGGTGCCAATGGCACGGATAACCCTTGTTCGTGTCGAGGCTGTACTGCGGATGATGTTCGGCTAGTTCACGCATCAAACGATCTCGGGTGACCTTGGCCAGGATCGAGGCCGCGGCGATGGACAACACCGAGGTGTCCCCCTTGACGCGCATTTCGACGCGCGGGACGAGCGGCGTCACGAAATCCCAACTGCCGTCCACCACGGCCGCGTCGGGGCGCACGGTGAGTGAGCGCAACGCCCGATCGGTGGCCAATCGTTGCGCCGCGGCCATGCCGAGTTCGTCGCATTCCAACGCCGATGCGAAACCCACCGACCACGCGGTGCACCACGATGCCACGGTGTCGAACAACTTCTCGCGGGTCTTTTCGCTGATCGACTTGGAGTCGCGCACCCCGGCCAAGTCACCGCCGACGGGCAACACCGCCATTCCCACCGCCAACGGGCCGGCCCACGCGCCCTTGCCCACCTCGTCCACGCCCACCACGCACGAGAATCCCTCGTCGGACAGCGACCGCTCCAGATCACGGGTCG
This sequence comes from Actinomycetota bacterium, assembly GCA_005787025.1. Classification (GTDB taxonomy): domain Bacteria; phylum Actinomycetota; class Acidimicrobiia; order Acidimicrobiales; family Ilumatobacteraceae; genus Casp-actino8. Next base: position 4,279 of record SYCH01000141.1, read on the forward strand.
GTGCGGTGGAAACCATCAGACGATGAATAGTTCGGGTTCGCCGTCGACCACCTCACCGATCACGGTGAAGGTGTCGCGAAGTACGTCGACCGCCTTCGGGTCCACTGCGGCCAACAGGCCGCCTGACGTTTGCGGATCGAACGCGAGAATGTCGAACGCCGGATCGACGCCCTCGGCCAGTCGCACGTGCGCGCCGACGGCGGTTCTGTTTCGCGCGTCTCCCCCGGTGCGCACCCCGCGCGCCGCGGTCTCGCGGGCCCCCGGGTACAACGGCAGCAACGACGACTCGATGCGGAACGCACCATGTGACCGCTCGGCCATCTCCCAACCGTGTCCGGCCAGGGCATAACCGGTCACGTCGGTCACCGCATGCACACCACCTGCTGCGATCAACGTCTCGCTGGCCACTCGGTTCAGCCGACGCATGCCGGCGATGGCGGCGGCCTTGTGAGTTTCGCCGCCACCGGCCAACACGATGCCGGTGCCCAAGGGCTTGGAGAGCATCAACACGTCGCCCACGCGGGCGCCACCTTTGGTGAACACACGA
>SYCH01000142.1 GCA_005787025.1 Actinomycetota bacterium
AACGCCTCGGAACGAATCTTGCCCACCTCGATCTGCACGAGGTCGGCGAGGGCTTCCTGGTGACGACGAAGTTGCGCACCGAGATGGCGCACCACCTCTCCGCGGCGTGGTGCCGGCTCGGCGCGCCAACTCTCGAACACCGTCACCGCCCGCGAGATCGAGGTTTCGAGGTCGGATTGCGCGCGGTACTCGGCGTCGAGGCGCACGACACCGAGACCACGACCGTTGATGGGGGAGCGAACCGCGACGGCGTCGGCTCCCGCGGTCGGGGAATCCTCGACCCGCGCGGTCACACCCATGGCGTCGAGGGCTCGCTGGGCGAGGGCGCGCAGAGAACCGGTGTCGAACGAACCGGAGTCGAGGTGTGCGTTGCTGTTCGCGGTCATCGACCCAGTCTTGCCGATGCGAACCCTCAGTCGACGGTGACGCCGGGGACGAACAGTCGCGAGGCGGCGGAGCCGCCGTCGATGGCATCGGCGGCCATGATGACCGCGGCCGCGGTGTAGGCCGTGCGTTCACCGTTCGGGAAACGCTCCATCGTGGGGTGCACGATGCCGGTCCAGTAACTGCCGTCGTCGTGGCGGTGGGCCCGGGTGCAATAGAGGAGTTCCATGGCGGTGCGCACATCGCCCACGGCGACGTGCGCCAGGGAACATTCGGCCGTTTCGGCGGCGGTCACCCATGGTTCATCGCTGACGCAACGAATGCCCCGGCCTTCCATGGCGAAGGTGCCCCAGCTCTCGGCCAAGCGGGCCCTGGCCTGCTCGCCGACCAGAGCGTTGGTGAGCACGGGGTAGTACCAGTCCATGGCCCAACGCGCCTTGGGTTCGAAGGCATCGGGTCGGGTCGCGATCACGACGCGCAACACGTCGGCGGCGTCGCGCCAATCGGGCCGCGGCCGACCGACGAGGTCGGCCAGGTGACTCGCGCACATGAGCGCGTGCCAAATGCTGCTCGAACCCGTGAGCAAGGCGTAGTCCCACGGCATGGCGTGTTCCTCGCGGGCCCACCGGATGGTTCCGTTGGGGCGACGCATCGACATGACCCAATCGATGGCCCGCTCGACGGTGGGGAAAACGTGGTCGATGAAGCCGCGATCGGAGGTGGCGAGCCAGTGGTGCCACACGCCCGAGGCGATGTAGGCGCACACGTTGGTGTCGAGTTTGGGCTCCTCGACCGTGCCACCCGGGAGGTAGTAGTTGAACCACCAACCATCGGGGTGTTGGGTGTCGACCAGCCATTGATACGCGCGCTCGGCCTCGCGATGGAAGCCGGCGACGTCGAGGGCGATGGCGGTCTCGACGTGGTTCCAGGGATCGCAATGTCCGCCCTCGAACCAGGGGATCATGCCCGTGTCCAGTTGCAAGGCGGCGATGGACTCGGCCGTGCGCACGACCTCATCGGCGCTCAGCACTCCTTCGACATGGGGCACACGTGTCATGACGCCACCGTCCGGGCGAGAGCGTTCTTTCGGGCGTAGACGATGAGGCTCTTGCCCATCATCGGCGAGAGGGCCTTTTCGGCCAGCTTCACCGATTTGGGTTGCTTGACAATGTCCCATTCGAGGAACTTCTTGTACCCGTTCACGAGGGCATGATCCTCGCGACGCGGACCGACCGCGCACTTCAACCACCAATACGGTGAGTGCAACGCATGGGCGTGATGCGAACCGGTGACCGACAATCCGGCCGAGCGGAGTTTGGCTTCGAGTTCGGTCTGGGAATAGATGCGCACGTGGCCGCCCACGGACTTGGGGGCGTGGTACTCGTCGCTGAGTTTCCAGTTGATCTTCTCGGGCCACCATGACGGAACGGTGCACGCCAGTGTTCCACCGGGTCGCAACACGCGGGCCAACTCGGCGATGGCGGCCACGTCGTTCTGGATGTGTTCGAGCACCTCGCTCGTGATGACGCGGTCGAACGTGCCGTCGGCGAAGGGCAGTCGGGTGGCGTCGCCCCGCAACGCACCGACGTAATTCCGCTCGTCGATCTGGCCCTGCTCGATCATCGCTCCGAACGTGGCGCGGGTGGTGCGCACTTCGTCGTCGGCGTAGTCGAGCGCCACGATGCGACCGCCCAAGCGCGCCACCTCGTAGGCGTGACGTCCGAAGCCCGCGCCGGCGTCGAGCACGAGATCACCCGGCGTGAGCCCGAGGCGGGGAAACCGAACGGTCAGCATCAGTCGATACGTCCGTTTCGTCGGAGCTTGTCGCGATTGGCCGGCATGGACAACACCTCGCGGTACTGCTCGACGGTCATCTCGGCACACTTGCGCCAGGTCCATCGTTCGACGACACGGTTGCGCCCGTTCGATCCGACCCGAGCGCGAAGTTCGGGGTCGTCCAACCCGCGACGAATGGTGGTGGCCAGGGCCTCGGCGTCGCCGGCCACGCATTGCAACACGGTGTCACCGTCGGTGCCGGTCACCTCGGGTAGTGCACCACCGTCGGTGGCCACCAGACAGATCCCGGTGCACATCGCCTCGATGGCGGGAAGGCTGAACCCCTCGTACAGCGAGGGCACCACGGCCATCTCGGCCTCGGCGTACAACTCGACGATGCGTTCGTCCGAGACACCCGAAACGAACTGTATGTGCGGGGCCAGCCCCAACTTGTCGATGAGGTCCATGCTCTTGCCGGGCTTGGGCTTGCCGATGATGGTGAGGGTGACGTCGCGTTCGGTGCGCAACTTGGCCACCGCCTCGAGGAGATAGGACAGGCCCTTCAAGGCCACGTCGGCCGATGCGGTGGTGATCAGACGACCGGGGATGCGCGACACGTTCGGCAGGGGTTTGAACAAGTCGGGGTCCACGCCCACGGGGACGAGGCGCATGCGGTCGTAGGAGACCCCCATGTCGCCGTGGATGTCCTTGATGCTGTTCTCGCTGACCACCACGATGCGCGGCATGCGGCTGGCGACTCGGCCCTGCATCTTGACGAACGAGTAGAAGCGCGACACGCCGAGCTTCTTCCACCAGTTCGGGGCGTGGTCCATCTCGAGGGCGCGGTCGCGCGTGATCGGGTGATGAAGGGTGACGATGGTCGGGATCATCTTCTCGAGCCCGAGGATTCCGTAGCCGAGACATTGGTTGTCGTGAACGAGGTCGAATTCACGCACCCGGTCGGCGAGGTGGCGCTTGACGCGGGCGCTGAAGGCGGCCGGTTCTCCGAAGGTGCCCGTGAGAAACAACCCGAGTTCGTAAAGATCCTCGCGCGACTTCAACTCCCAGATGGCAGGGAAACGAAAGGGGTAGTGGTCGTTGATGAGGTCCAGGCTCGGCAGTTTTGTGAGAGCCACCCGCTCGTCGAGCACCGGGTACGGCTGACCGCCGAACACCTCGACCGAGTGACCCAGGTCGACCAAGGCTTTGGTGAGGTGTCGGGTGTACACGCCCTGGCCCCCCACGTGCGGCTTACCTCGGTAGGTGAGGTACGCGATGCGCAACGGTGAATCGGGGTCGAGGGGGTTGTGGGGTGACACCGACCCCCGCGCTTGTGACATGGGTTGCGATGCTATCGGTGGCCCCCGTGAGGCTCCCCGCGAGCGGGGCGACCTGCGGAAACGAGCCTCAACAGGACTGTGGCCGGGTGACCTTGGTGTTGTTGGTGCCCGCCAAGCCCTTGACGTCGGTGGCGGTCACCTTCACGGTCACCGCGGTCACCGAGTTCGCGATGTTGTTAGCGACACCGACCCACGAGCCCTTGCCGGAGTCCGACAAGGTGATGGTGCGCGTGGTCGGAGCCAAGCCACCGGACAGGGTGAGGGTGGCCACCACGCTCTTGAGTGACGATTCGTCGGTCACGGGCACCTGAACGGTGAGGTTGGCGCACGCCGCCGAGTTGAAGCGCACGGTGATGGCGCCGACTTGCGGAGGTCGTCCGACCGCGCCGAGCAATTGCAACGTGGTGGTCGGTGCCCTGGTCGCGGTGATGCGCGCCGGGAAGTCGAAGCGACCCTCGGGGAATGTCGAGGCGTTGGAGTACGCCACCGCGGTCGCGCGAGCGAAGGAGACGGTGATCGAGACCGAGGCACCGGCCGCGAGATTTCCCGACGACGGGCTGAAGGTGAAGAACGTCGGTTGTGTCGAGGCGACCTTCCAGGGCACGGAAATGGCATTGGAGTTG
>SYCH01000143.1 GCA_005787025.1 Actinomycetota bacterium
ACCTCGAAGAGATACTCGGCGTTGAGTTCGTCCCACGTCATGGCGGGAGCGGGCTCGAAGCGTTCGGGAACGTTCACGAGGTGGATGTGCTCGCGTTGGCCGTCCCACAGACCGTTGACGAAGGCGATGCGATGCTCGCGGGTCCAGACGTGCGGACCGATCTCGACGTTGGTGAGGCCCACCTCCTCGCGCAACTCGCGCGTGAGTGCAGTGCGATGGTCCTCGCCATGGTCGAGGCCACCACCGGGAAGCGCCCACCGGGCACCGGCGGGAAATTCGAACCTCACGAGTAACACGTGATGGTCGGGGGTGACCACCAGAGCGCGGGCCGCCGGGCGGATGCGCGGTTCAGTCATCGGGCTTGTCGTTCAAGCCGTCGTTCATCATGCGGTACATCTCGTAGATGGACTTGCAGTCCTCGCACAGTGGCAACTGCTTGGGATCGCGCGAGGGCACCCAAACGTGACCGCACAGGGCCTCCAGCGGAGTGCCGAAGACGCGGGCCTCGGTGACCTTGGCCGTGGCGCTCTCGCCGGGTTCGGTCTTGACGATGTGGGCGCACACCGGTTCGCCGGTCTGGGGCACCCGATCCAATTCGGTGTCGGTGGACGACTGCGAGGAAGCGACGAGAGTCGTGTCGTTCGGGGCCATGACAGAAGTCAACCAGATGCCTACACTTCTCCCATGCCGCTGTACGAGTTCCGTTGTCGAACCTGTGAGACCACCTTCGAGGTGCGTCGGCCCATGGCCGAGGCATCGGATCCGGCCACGTGCCCCGAGGGACACGACGGGGCGGTGCGCCTGCTGTCGGTGTTCGCGTCGGTGGGAGCATCGGGTAGTGGCCCGGCACCGGCGCCCACCGCGCCGCGAGCTGGTGGATGCGGCTCGGGTTGCGGTTGCGCTCATTGAGCACACTGTTTCGTCTCGTGCCGACATCACCTCGGGCGGACGATGTAGTTTGACCTCCATGTCGTCGTGGATCGTGAACCTCATCGTGGCGGGTACCGCCGCGGGCATCGGTGCGATCGGTGTGCGCGTGATCGGTGAGTCGGCCAAGCCCAAGCCCATCCCCGTGAAGGTGCGCAAAGAACGTCGTCGCTGATCGTGCGGACCGGGCCTCAGCCGGCCACGGAGACACTGCCCAAGAACGCGATCATCATCGCCGCGATCGGCGCCGCCCATGACGCCCATGGCGGAATCGGACGCCACGATGGGGCCAACATCACCAGCCCCAAGAGGGCCCCGGTGACCACACCACCCACGTGACCGCCGATGGAGATTCCGGGAATGGTGAACGTGAGCAACAAGTTGATGGCCAAGGTGGCACCGATGCCGGTTTGGAACACGTTCACGCCGCGACGTTGCATGCCGACGGCCGTGGCGCCCATCAACCCGAACACTGCTCCGGACGCACCACCGTGCAAGCCGCCGCCCCCTCCTTGTATGACGAGCGCACCGAGCGAACCGCCGAGCAGGCACGCGAAGTACAGCAACGCGAAACGGGCTCGACCGAGGGGAGCCTCGAGCATCTGGCCCAACTGGTACAGCAGGATCATGTTCATCGCGAGATGAAGAATTCCGAAGTGCAAAAACCCCGCCGACACGAGTCGATACCAACCGTCGGGTTCCGAGATCAGCCAACGGCTGAGACCCAGTTGGATCTCTCGTTCGCCGGGTCGTTCACCGAAACCGAGAGACGAGGTGTCACCGATGGCGACCCAGATGAAGACCGCCACGTTGACGGCGATGAGAGTGGTGGAGACGAGGTTCGACTGGCGCGCGTTCCAATCACGGGCCCGTACGGTGGTGGCCGGTCGTGCGGCTTTCACGCAATCGCGGCAATGGCTGCCGACGGTGGCTTGCGAGAGACAGTCGGTGCAGGCTGGCCGACCACAGCGGGTGCACGAGCGCCCGGTGGGAACGTCGGCGTGTCGGTAACACGCGGGAAGCACGGGCGGCGGGAACGATTCCATGGGTCAGGGAAACGGTAATCCGTCTCCGGAGGATTGGCTCATCGGGCCCGTGTGTCCGAAGTCGAGGGCGCCCACCGGTCGACCAATGCGATAGCCCTGCAACAGATCGCAACCCATGGCCCGCAGTCGGGACACCTGGGCGTCGGTCGTGACCCATTCGGCGATGACGGCCATCTCGAGACTGTGGGCGAGTTGGATGATGCTGCGCACGATGGGATCGTCGCGGTCCTCGTCGCCGAGGGAGCGCACGAACGACCCGTCCAGCTTGAGGAAATCCGCGGGACAGGAGCGCAGGTGCGACAGCGAGGAGTAGCCGGTGCCGAAGTCGTCGATCGACAGACGCACGCCGAAGCGGCGCAAGGACTGCAACGTGCGCAGAGCGTTGGTGGGGTCGCGCATCAGCATTCGCTCGTCGAATTCGAGTGCGAGATGTTGCGGTTGCAGATCGTGGTCCTTCAAGGCCGCCAGCGTTCGTTCGACGAAACGGGGATCGGCCACCTGGCGCGGTGAGACGTTCACGTGCATCACGAATTGGCGATCGACGCGGCCGTCGTCGAGCCACCCGCGCAGATCGGCGCACGCGCGCTGGGTGACCCACTCTCCAATGGGCGCGATGATCCCGGACTCCTCGGCCAGATCGACGAACACCGAGGGCGTGAGGATTCCG
>SYCH01000144.1 GCA_005787025.1 Actinomycetota bacterium
GATCGTTCCGGCGGAGCATCGGTGGTGATGGTCTCGAGCGCCATCGGCCACATCGTCGGACGCGGATACGTGTCGTACGGATCGGCCAAGGCCGCCCTCGACCATGCGGTGGAGTTGATGGCCGCCGACTTGAACCCGCGCATCCGAGTGAACGCGGTGGCACCCGGCGCGATCCTGACCGAGGCCCTCGAGATCGTGGCCGCCAACCCCGAACTGAAGGCGTCGATCGAGAACCTGACCCCGTTGCGACGGCTGGGTGAGCCCGACGACATCGCGGCCGCCGTGCTGTACCTCGCGTCGAACGCCTCGAGTTACATGACCGGTCAGATCCTCGCCGTCGATGGTGGCACCGTCACCACCAACTTCAACTTCCCCATCGCCGACCTGTGAGCGACACGAAACGCAAAGGTTCGCTGGGCGCATTGCGCCATCGCGACTTCGCCCTGTTCTGGACGGCGGCCGCCATCTCGAACGGCGGCGGCTGGATGCAGATGGTGGCGGTGCCGGCGTTGCTCTACGACATGACCGGCAGCTCCACGTGGCTCGGCGTGTCGTCGATGGCTTCTCTGCTTCCGGCGGTGTTCCTGACCCTCCACGCCGGGGTGCTGGCCGACCGCATGAGTCGCCGATCGATTCTGCTGATCACCCAGACGGTGCAGATGTTGTGCGCCTTCGGGCTGTGGGGCTTTTATCTCGCCGACGCCATTCGTCCGAGCCTCATCGTGATCATCGGCCTCATCGGTGGAATCGCCACCGGCTTCCAGACCGCAGCCTGGCAGAGCTTCGTTCCACTGTTGGTGCCCAAGGAAAAGTTGTTGGACGCCGTGAAGTTGAACTCGGTGCAGTTCACCTTGGCGCGCGCCATCGGCCCGGGTCTGGCCGGTGCGGTGGTCACCACCATGGGAACCGGAGCGGCCATTCTGATCAACGCGGTCACGTATCTGCTCGTGATCGGAGCGTTGTTCATCTCCAATCCGCGACAGAGCATCGTGGCGTCGAACGGTGCGACGGTGTCGGAGGTTCTGCGCGACGGTGGGCGATTCGTGTGGCGCAGTCGCCCGTTGCGCTTGGCGGTGTTCCTCGCCTTCGTCACGTCGTTGTGCGGGCAGGCGCTGCAACACGTGGCACCGGCCATCGCCGACCGCATCTTCGGACGTCCCTCCACCGACAACGCCGGATTGCTGGTGGCACTGGGCCTCGGTGCGCTGGTGTCGTCCATTTTGTCGGTGGCCATCGGCGACAAGTTGAAGCGGTCCACACGGGTGATGGTGGCGCTCGTCCTGTTCGCTGGCAGCACCGCGCTCATCGCGCTCACCTCCAACTACAACGTGGGACTGATCGCGTACTTCATCGGCGGATTGGCTCACCTGCAATCGGCGGTGGCGTTGAACACCCTCATTCAAGGAACCGTTCCCGATCACCTGCGGGGTCGCACGATGAGCTTCTACGTGCTCGGAATTCTGGCCGGCATTCCGCTGGGTGCTTTCGCCCTCGGTCGGCTGGGGGACATCTTCACCATGCGGGTCGCGGTCTACGTGGACGCCGCCGTGTTCTTGGCCCTCATCGCCCTCCTGATCGGGCGGGGTTGGTTGGCGGACCTCGACGTGACCAAGATTGACGACGTGATCTCCGATCCCCTCGCCGACACCCCCATCACGAGCGATCCGGTATGAAGCATCCCGAGGGTGACGATCCCGCTTACGACGCGGCCCGTGTGGAATTGGGTCGCACGGCCCGACGTCTCAACCATGCGATCGTGGCCCGTGACGTGGAGATCGAACAACTCCGCGATGCCACGGAGACGATGACCAGATTGGCCGAGGAATTCGAACGGTCCGATCGTCGCGAGCGCAGCTTCAGCAACTTCAAGGACAGCAAGCGCATCGCCTTCGTCGACGGCGACCAGATGACCAGTCACATCTGCCGTCCTGGTTCGGGGCCCGGCAGTCCGCACGGCCTGGAGATGACGGTCACCCGAGCGGGCGACGTGGCCGAGGCCCGTTTCGTCATCGGCGACTCGTACGAAGGCGCCCCCGGACGCAGTCACGGCGGCATCGTCGCCTTGGCCTTCGACGACGCCATGGGTTTCGTGCTGAGCATCATCCACACCGTGGCGTACACCGGCGATATCACGGTTCGCTACAAGGCACCGACACCCCTGAACACGCCGCTCGTGATTCGCGCCCGACTGGACCGACGCGACGGGCGAAAGCTTCACCTGGAAGCGGAGATGCGCGAGGACCGACCCGACGCACCCCTCATCGCCACGTCCCACGCACTGTTCATCGCGATCGAAAGTTACGACCCGGTTTCTGACACACTGTGACCGGGGAATCCGCGCCGACGGGTACGGCGACGGGCCGAGGGGGGAACATGACCGCAGTCGACAACGAGCGAGCCACCGCCGCGCGCTTTCCGCGCGAGTTGGTACGTCGGTTGGTGGACAACTACCGCAACAAGACCTTGGATCATTGCGAGGCCGCTATCACCGAGCCGGCGTCGGTGTTCACCGATCCCGTGCGCTTCCAGCGCGAACTCGACGTGTTGTTCCGACACGGAGCGCACATCGTCGGGTGGACCGGCGAACTTCCCCGTCCGGGAACCTTCGTCACCAAGGACGTGGCCGGGCATCCCGTACTGATCACGCGCGCCGAGGACGGCGAACTGCGAGCGTTCCGTAACGCCTGCACCCACCGCGGTGCACAGGTGGCCCAGGGTTGCGGTGAGGCGCGTCGTCTCACCTGTCCGTACCACGCGTGGTCGTTCGAGTTGAACGGCGACCTGGCCGGACAACCGCAGGCGTACGCCTTCGACGCGATCGATCGCTCCACCTTGGGCCTGGAACCCTTGCCGGTGGCCAGCGTGGCCGGTTTGATCGCGGTGGGTCTGAGCGAGGACGTGGATCCCGCGGCCGCCTTCGCCGACATCGAACCCGAACTGCGCTGGTGCGGATACGAGACCCACGAGATCGTGTGTCAACACACGTTCCATCTGAAGGCGAACTGGAAGATCGCCTTCGACGTGAACCTCGAGACGTATCACGTGGACTATCTGCATCGCGAGACGCTGTCGAA
>SYCH01000145.1 GCA_005787025.1 Actinomycetota bacterium
CCAACACCCCGTTCGGTGTGTATCTGACCAAGGAAGCGATGTGGACCGCTCTCGAGATCCCGGCGATGCAGTCGGCGATCGATCTGGAGAACCGTCAACAGATCATGTCGAGCCACACCGAGGACGCGCGGGAATCCATGAGTGCGTTCCTGGAGAAGCGTCCGCCGGTGTATCGGAACCGCTGAATCAGGCGGAGCGCACCGTCACCGGGGCCTCGCCACCGAACAGCGGATGATGGCACGCCACGAAGTGACCGGGATCGATCTCTCGCATGATCGGTTCCTCGGTGCGACACCGGTCCGAAGCGTTCGGGCAACGGGGATTGAAACGACATCCCGACGGCGGATTCACCGGCGACGGAGGCTCGCCCTCGACGGTGACCTTGCGCGTCTCGACCTCGGGATCCGGAATCGGGATGGAGTCCAGGAGCACTTTGGTGTACGGGTGAGCGGGCCGAGCGTAGAGGCCTTCGCTCGGGCCGATCTCACAGATCTTGCCCAGATACATGACGGCCACACGATCGCTGATGTTCTTGACGACGGCCAGATCGTGGGCGATGAAGATGAGTGTCAGGCCATGAGCTTTTTTCAGGTCCTCGAGGAGATTGATGACCTGGGCCTGGACGCTGACGTCGAGAGCGGAGACCGGCTCGTCGCAGATGATGAGTTGTGGTTCGAGAACGAGCGAGCGGGCGATGGAGATTCGTTGACACTGACCACCCGAGAACTGATGCGGCAGGCTTTCGGCGGCTCGTTGCGGGTCGATGCCGACCTCCTCGAGCACCTTGTCAACCGCTTCACCCTGTTCCTGATTGCTACCACGTTTCCAGACGAGAAGCGGCTCCATGACGATGTCGCGAACCTTGCGTCGGGGATTCAACGACGAGATGGGGTCTTGGAAGATCATCTGCACCTTGGTGCGGACCTCGCGCAACTCCTCTTTGTCGAGAGTGGTCAATTCGCGACCATCGAACACGACGCTGCCCGAGGTCGCCCGCGGCAACTGCATGACCGCGCGACCCGTGGTGCTCTTGCCACATCCGGACTCGCCGACGATTCCCAAGGTTTCCCCGGGCAACACGTCGAAAGAGATGCCCGACACCGCATTCACCTTCAAACCGGTGCGACCGATACGGAACTCGACGACCAGATCCTCCACACGAAGCAACGCTTCGCCAGCGGGACGGAGATGCGCCTTGCCGGTGCCGGCCATCAGCTGACTCCTGCCGTGGTGCCCGACGCGCGGGTCAATTCGACGCGTCGCTCGTGATACTCGGGCGAACCCACCGGGAAGTGACAGGCGAAGGTGTGATCGGGAGTCTCGGCTTGGACCAAGGGCGGCTCCTCCTGTCGGCAAAGATCACGGACGTAGGCGCAACGTGAAGCGAAATGACATCCGGCCGGCGGGTCCACCAGATCGGGCGGGCGTCCGGGGATCATGGCGAGTCGCGAGTGGCTCGGTTGGTTGAGGCGCGGAATGCTCTGGAGCAACGCCTCGGTGTACGGCATCTTGACGTTCTGGAACAGAGTCTTGGTGGGGGCGCGTTCGACCACCTTGCCGCCGTACATGACGGCGATCTCGTCGGTGTAGCCGGCGACCACGCCGAGGTTGTGCGTGACGAGGAGCATGGACATGTTGCGATCACGTATCTGTTCGGCCAGCAGGTCGAGAATCTGGGCCTGCACGGTCACGTCGAGAGCGATGGGGGGCTCGTCGGCAAACAACATGTTCGGACCACAGGCCAATGCAATTGCGATCATGACACGTTGGCGCATACCACCCGAGAGTTCGTGCGGATACTGGTTCAGTCGTCGGGTGGGTTCGGGGATACGCACGTCACGGAAGATCTTCTCGGCCACCACCATCGCCTCGGACGACGACATTCCGAGATGTAAGCGCAACGATTCGGTGACCTGCTTGCCGACCTTCATGACTGGGTTGAGCGAGGTCATGGGATCCTGGAAGATCATGGCCATTTCCCGGCCCCAGATGCTGCGCATTTGCTTGGGCGTGCGATTGCCGATCTCCTCACCGCCGTAACGCACCGACCCCTCACGGATGACACCGTTGCGGGGGAGGAGACCCATGATCGACCGCGACAAGACGGTCTTTCCCGAGCCCGACTCGCCGACCACTCCGAGTGACTGTCCGCGATGAATCTGGAGGGAAACTCCGTCGACGGCACGCGCGACACCACGGGGCGTTCGAAAGTGCGTCTTGAGGTTCACCGTTTCGATGAGCGGTTCGAACTCGTTCCGGTCGGGAGTGGACGAGTTCACAGCGTCATCTCCTTCACGTCGAAGAAGGTGCGCAAACGGTCACCGGCGAAGTTCAACGACAGAACCGTCAGGAACAACATCAGAATCGGGAAGAACGAGATCCAGGGCGCCTTCTCGAGGGTCTTGGAGGCGTCCGACCCGAGCTGGATCAGGCCACCCCACGTGATGCCCTTCTCGACCGACAGTCCGAGGAACGACAGTCCACCCTCGGCGACCACCGCGACCGCCATTCCTAACAAGGCCAACGAGGACATGGGGATGGCCACGTTCGGGAGGATTTCCTTGATGATGATGTGGCGGTCCTTGGCGCCGATTTGTCGGGCCGCCAGTACGAACTCGCGATCGGCGTACTGCAACGTGGCCGCTCGAGCCAGTCGACCCACGGGGGCGATGCTCAGCAATCCGAGCACCAGCGACACCGTCAAGAGACTGCGCTCGATCAGCGACGTGAGCAGGATCGCCAGGACGAGCGACGGGAACGACAGGAGTACGACGAACACGAAAGAACTGACTCGGTCGATCCAACCGCGGAAGTAACCGGATATCACTCCGACCGTTCCGCCGATGAGGAAACCGGCGGTGATCGCCGAAAAACCGACGGTCAAGGAGATTCGAGC
>SYCH01000146.1 GCA_005787025.1 Actinomycetota bacterium
CAAGACGACCAACATCTGGGCTCTTGACGGTGGGCGCGGCGGCTCCCCACCCCCGCAGTTCACGTACCGTGATGCGTCGACCGACGTCACCGGCACCGAGGTGGCTGGTCTGAAACTCACCATGGACGGCTCCATGCGGGCCGCATGGCGGTGGAACGCCGACACCGACAAGTTCCTGCGTTTCCACGACAGCAAGCCTCATGCGGACGCCGAAGGAAACCAAGTGGCTTTCGACAACGTCGTGGTGATCCAATGCGAATACAAGACCAGTGCGGCCGATCCGCGCAGTCCGGAAGCCCAGACCGTGGGAACCGGTCCGGTCTGGGTGTATTCCGCCGGAAAAGTCGTCGAAGGCACCTGGAACCGACCCGACAACATGTCCCCGTGGAACCTGCAGGATTCCACGGGGAATCCGATCGGTTTGACGCCGGGACGAACCTGGGTGGAACTGATCCGCGCGGGGCAGGCCGTGGCGGTTCCGGCGGGCAGTGACTTCGACGCTGTCGCGTGGCCCTGATCACAGAATCTGCCTCGGTGCCCCCGCGGGCTCACGGTTAGCCTGTTCTCATGTCCGGATCTCCGTCCTCCGTTGGTTCCTTCCCCGTCAAGCGGGGTTTGGCCGAGATGTTGAAAGGCGGCGTCATCATGGACGTCGTCACCCCCGAACAGGCCAAGATCGCCGAAGACGCCGGAGCGTGCGCGGTCATGGCTCTCGAACGGGTACCCGCCGACATCCGCCGTGATGGTGGCGTGGCCCGTATGAGTGACCCGGAGATGATCGACGGTATTCAAGCGGCCGTTTCGATTCCGGTGATGGCCAAGGCGCGCATCGGTCATTTCGTGGAGGCGCAGATTCTGCAGGCCCTCGGAGTCGACTTCATCGACGAGAGCGAGGTTCTCACTCCGGCCGACGAGGCGCACCACATCGACAAGTTCAGGTTCGTCGTGCCGTTCGTGTGCGGAGCCACCAACCTGGGTGAGGCTCTACGTCGAATCAGTGAAGGCGCGTGCATGATCCGCTCCAAGGGTGAGGCCGGCACCGGGAACGTCGTTGAGGCGGTTCGCCACCTGCGCTCGATTCTCGGCGACATCAAGAAGATCGGCACCGCCGACAGCGCCGAACTGTTCGACTGGGCCAAGAAGCTGCAGGCTCCGCTTCCGCTCGTGCAGGAGATCGCCGAGACCGGAAAGCTCCCCGTGCCGTTGTTCTGCGCCGGGGGACTGGCGACACCGGCCGATGCCGCGTTGGCCATGCAGTTGGGGGCCGAGGCCGTTTTCGTGGGCTCGGGCATCTTCAAGAGCGACCACCCGGCCCCGCGGGCCAAGGCCATCGTCGAGGCCACGACCCACTTCGACAATCCCGACATTCTCGCCAAGGTCTCGCGTGGACTCGGTGCTCCGATGACCGGCATCGGGATGGACGAGATCAATCAGCGTTACGCCGAACGCGGTTGGTGACCAACTTGTCGGTAGCGAGGCCCCCAGGTGAACGAGTCGGTCACCCCCAAGATCGGGGTCCTCGCCCTCCAAGGAGCCTTCTCCGCGCACGTTGATCGCCTGCGGGCGATCGGTGTCGACGCACGGGTCGTTCGTTTGCCGGCCGATCTGGAGGCGCTCGACGGCCTCGTCTTGCCGGGTGGCGAGAGCACAACGATGTCGAATCTGCTCGGTACTTTCGACCTCGTCGCGCCCCTCCGGCGATTCATCACCGTTGGTCGGCCGGTCTTGGGCACGTGCGCCGGCATGATCCTGCTGGCTGAAAAAATTCTCGATGGTCGCTCCGATCAGATCGCTTTGGCCTCGTGTGGAATCGTCGTCCGTCGTAACGGATACGGTCGACAAGTCGACTCCTTCGAAACCGCCATAGACGTCACGGGGCTCACCGATCCGTTCCCGGCAATCTTCATCCGGGCACCTCGAATCGAGCAAACCTCTGACGACGTGGAGGTTCTGGCCCGACACGACGGTGATCCGGTGCTGGTTCGCGAGGCCAACGTGTTGGCAGCGAGCTTTCACCCCGAACTGGCGAACGACGACCGTATCCATCGCCTCTTCGCCGACATGGTGCGCGATGCGATCGACAATGACAAGATTTCCAACGAGGTGAGGTGAACCATGTCCGGACATTCCAAATGGGCAACGATCAAACACAAGAAGGGCGCCGCGGACAAGGCGCGCGGCAAATTGTTCGCCAAGATCGCCCGCCAGATCGAGGTCGCCGCCCGTGAGGGTGGAGGAGATCTGGCTTCCAACGCGTCACTACGCACCGTGGTGCAGAAGGCCAAAGCGGCCCAAATGACCAACGACGCCATCGACCGAGCCGTCAAGCGCGGCAGCGGCGAGGCGCAAGGCGACAGCTACGAATCGATCACCTACGAGGGGTACGCGCCCGGGGGAGTGGCCATGATGGTCGACACGCTCACCGACAATCGGAACCGCACCGGTGCTGACATTCGCAACATCTTCAACAAACTCGGCGGGGCGATGGCCGAGCCCGGCGCCGTCGGCTGGCAGTTCAGCCGACGGGGAGTCATTTACGTCGACGGATCAGCCACTGAGGACGACGTCATGATGGCCGCGCTCGATGCCGGAGCCGACGACATCAGTCGTGACGGTTCGGCCTGGAAGATCCTCACCGAGCCGTCGGCGGTCTACGACGTGAGGGCCGCCCTGGAATCGGGCGGCTTGTCCGTGTCGTCGGCGGAATCGACCATGGTGTCGTCCACGACGATCGACGTGACCGACCCCGAAACGGCTCGCAAGATCCTGAAGGTGATGGAAGCGTTGGAGGACAACGACGACGTCCAGGACGTGTACGCCAACTTCGACATCAGCGACGAGATTCTCGAAGCCGTCGGCTGACCATCGCTCGTTGGGTTAGGGTCGCGTCATGAGCATCAAGGTCGGAGACATCGCCCCCGAGTTCAACCTTCCCGGTACGGGAGGTCGGAACTATTCATTGTCCGAATTCGCCGGCAAGCCACTGGTGATCGCCTTCTATCCCGGCGACGACACGCCGGTGTGCACCAAGCAGTTGAACTCGTACAACAACGAGTTCGAGGAGTTCGAGAACTTGGATGCGGCGGTCGTCGGGATCTCGGCCCAGGACGTCAGCAGCCACGAAGCGTTCGCAACGAAACACGGATTTCGCTTCCCACTGTTGTCCGACGTCGACAAGACGGTCGCCGCGGCGTACGGCACCCTCGGTCCGCTCGGGTTTCCGCGTCGAAGTGTGTTCGTGGTCGGCGCCGATGGTCGCCTGACCTACGTTCACCGTGCTCTGGCGGGAGTGACGTACCGATCGGTTCAAGAGATCACGGCCGCCATCGGCAAATCCTGATCACTGCTGATCGATCTGGGTTCCGACACACGGACCCGCGCAGACGTCGGTGAGTGTCCCCTCCAAGAGGAAAGTAAGTGCCTGTATCAGGACTCGTGGTTCATCGCTACCCGCACCGTGGGGATCCTTACCGAACTCGGCGCCGATCGG
>SYCH01000014.1 GCA_005787025.1 Actinomycetota bacterium
AGTTCCCGGGCGACCGGCAAGACTGAGAGCATGATCGATCGTCGTTCCGAGTTGCGTGTCGCGACGTGGAACATTCACGGTGCCGTGCGCCCGAACCTTGGCGATCTCGCCGCGACCATCGACGCTTTCGACATCGACGTGATCGGACTTCAAGAGGTGCGCCGACACCAGGCCCGCCACCTCTCGAAGGCACTCGGACTGCACTGCATCTGGACGTTCAAACACAACGGCTACTCGCGACTCCTCCCCCGCTTCGCCGAGGGCCTGGCGATCCTCTCGCGCTGGCCCGTCCTCCACGACGGTGACACCGAATTGGGCGGACCCCGGTCGCGTTCGGACTACCGGCGTCGGATCGCGACGTGGGCCACGATCGATCACCCCGACGGTTGCTTCGATTTCGTCGACACTCACCTTGCTTCCGACGATGACGCCGACGAGCGCGTTCGTCAGGCTCTCCAACTGCATCGATTGGTGCGCGAGGGTCTGGCCCACCGGTGCGACCACGAGAATCACCGGAACCTTCACCGACACGACTCACCCACCGTGGTGGTGGGCGACCTGAACGACCATCGAGAGCCCGCCGTGGTCGACGCCCTCGCGGGCGAATTGTTGCATGACGCATGGACGGCGACGACCGCGCGTTCACGCAACGGTCTCACCAATCCGACACCGACACCGCACCAACGACTCGACCACGTTCTCGTGCCTCGCCACTGGGCGGTCGTGCGGGCGGAGGTTCCCGATCCCGATGAGTCATGGACGCGACGATCGGATCATCTGCCGGTGATCACCACGGTTCAGATGCGCTCGAAGTAACGCTTCAGTTCCCAGTCGGTGACGGTGTCGTTGAAGTCTTCCCACTCAGCCTCGGCCGAACGCAGGATCCAGTGGTGCACTTCGTCTCCGAAGCATTCCCGCGCGATGGCACTGTGTCGCCACAACTCGATGGCGTCGGGAAGGTTCCACGGAATGCGCCCGACGTTGCGGTCCTCGTACCCGTTGCCCGCGAACGGCGCGGCGGGCTCCAGTTCGTGCCTGATTCCGTACAGGCCCCCGGCGATCGTGCCCGCGAACACCAGATAGCTCACCGCGTCGGCACCCGGGATGCGATTCTCCACCCGGGTCGACGAACCGTGGCCCACCTTGCGGAAGCCCACGGTGCGGTTGTCGATGCCCCAGCCCACCCCCGTCGGCGCCCATGAGCCGGGTTTGAAACGCCGGTAGCTGTTGACGGTCGGGCCCCACAGCAACGAGAAATCGCGGGCGGTGGCGATCTGACCGGCGACGAATCGACGGAACAGGTCGCTCGCGCCGTGCTCGCCGTGGTGGTCCGCGAACAACGCCGTCGCACCATCGAGCGACCACAGGCTGGCGTGCACGTGACACGACGAGCCGACATCGGACATGGACGGCTTGGCCATGAAGGTCACCGAACGTCCGTGAGTGGAGGCGATCTCCTTGGCGGCGTTCTTGTAAATGTGGTTGCGATCCGCCATCTCGAGTGCGGTCGAATACGACAGGTTGATCTCGTGCTGACCGCGACCGGCCTCGCCCTTGGAGAACTCCACTGAGATTCCCGCACCCTCGAGCGCGCGTCGAATGTCACCGATGACGTACTCGTCGCGTGTGGTCTGCAGGATGTTGTAATCCTCCGCGAAGTTCGAATGCGTGCTCAGCCCGGAGTAACCACGCGCGTGAGCCTGCTCATAACTGTCGCGATACAAGTAGAACTCGATCTCGCTGCCGACCATCGGCAGGTAACCCATCGCCGCAGCGGCCTCGACCTGTCGGCGAAGGATCGTTCGTGGAGCCACCTCGACCATGTCGCCCGTCTCGACGGAGAAGAGGTCGCACATGACGAGCGCGGTCTTGGGCACCCACGGGAGGATGCGCACCGTGCTCCAGTCGGCCCGCGCGACCATGTCACCGTATCCCTTGTCGAAGCTGGAGAATCGAAAACCGGTCGCCGGATCGTTCTCGATGTTGCAGGTGAGGAGGTAATCGCAGTTCTCGGTGCCGTGATCAGCGACGTGATCGACGAAAAAACGACCCGATGCGCGTTTGCCCGTCAGACGACCGTAACGATCGACGAAGCCCATCACCACCGAGTCGATGGAGCCTTCGTCGATGAGAGCGGTCAGTTCTTCGCGCGACATCTCCGGACGGGTCAGCATGAAGTCACGCTACCCAGAGCCCTAACGCCTATTTCTTCTTGGCGGGTGCGGTCTTCTTCGCCGACGCTTCCTTCTTGGCGGGGGCCGCTTTCTTGGCCGCCGGAGCCTTCGCCGGCGCGACCTTCTTGGCCGGAGCCACCTTCTTCGCCACCGGAGCCTTCTTGGCCGGAGCGGCCTTCTTCGCCACCGGGGCCTTCTTGGCCGGAGCCACCTTCTTCGCCACCGGAGCCTTCTTGGCCGGCGCGGCCTTCTTCGCCACCGGAGCCTTCTTGGCCGGCGCGGCCTTCTTCGCCGGCGCTTCCTTTCTCGGCGGTGCATCCGACTCTTCCGCCTCGTCGGCCGACTCGTCCCACATCGGGGCCTTGGCCGCGGGCTTGGCGGCCTTCACGGGCTTCAACACACCCTTGGCCAACGCGTCGTCCAGATAGGCCTCGGCTTCCGTGGTCGACACCTTCAACGCCGGCGCGATCTCGGAGATCAGGTTCACGCGGGCCCGTTCGTACATGGTGCGCTCGGCCGCGGACAACGATGCGTCGCGGTTGCGTGAGGCCAGGTTTCGCACCACCTCGGCAACCTGGTACACGTCACCGCTTTTCAACTTCTCCTGGTGATTCTTGAATCGACGACTCCAGTTCGACGGCACGCGCGGGTCGGCCTTGGCCAACACCGCCACCAGATCCTCGAGCTCGTCGGGCGACACCGGCGGACGCACACCGACGTCGTCCACCTTGGCCATGGGCACCATGAGGCGCATTTCGCCGATCACGGCTTCGAGGATCAGATAGTCCTGGGCCTTTCCGGAGTTGAGCGGATCCTCCTTGCGGATGGCGATGACCTTGCACGCACCATGCTGGGGATAGATGACCGTGTCACCCTTCTTGAATTTCACAAAGACCTCACTTCGTCACCGTCGACGCCCGACACCGCGGTATTCGGGCAGACGGAGATTGTACGACCATCGCGAGGCGATGGGACAGGCGAATCACATTCGGAGCGGTCCGAAATTCACACTGTTCGCGCCCTCGGCACGATTCGAACGTGCGCGCTACGGATTAGAAGGCCGTTGCTCTGTCCAACTGAGCTACGAGGGCTAACCGATGCACAGGCTACTGCCCGGACAGTCTTCGTCTCAGGAGATCCAACG
>SYCH01000147.1 GCA_005787025.1 Actinomycetota bacterium
GTGATTCGACTGCCGCGTCACGGCGCGTCGTGCCCGGTGGCCATGGCCGTGTCGTGTTCGGCCGACCGACAGATGTTGGGCAAGATCACCGCCGACGGCATCTTCCTCGAACAGTTGGAGACCGACCCCGCGCGCTTCCTGCCCGACGTGACCCACGACGATCTGCCGGACTCGCCCGTGGTGCAGATCGACCTCAATCGTCCGATGGACGAGATCCGTGCCGAGTTGAGCAAGTACCCGGTGAAGACGCGCGTGATGCTGACCGGCCCGCTGGTGGTGGCGCGCGACATCGCCCACGCCAAGTTGAAAGAGCGCATCGACGCCGGTCAGGGATTGCCCGACTACATGAAGAACATGGCCGTGTACTACGCCGGCCCGTCCAAGACGCCCGAGGGCATGGCGTCGGGTTCGTTCGGTCCCACCACGGCCGGTCGCATGGACAGCTACGTCGACGAGTTCCAGGCCAACGGCGGCAGCTTCGTGATGCTCGCCAAGGGCAATCGGTCGCGCGCGGTGACCGACGCCTGCCAGAAGCACGGCGGCTTCTATCTGGGTTCCATCGGCGGACCGGCCGCGCGTCTGGCGCAGGACTGCATCACCAAGGTGGAGGTGCTGGAGTACGCCGAGTTGGGCATGGAAGCCGTGTGGAAGATCGAGGTGCAGGACTTCCCGGCATTCATCGTGGTGGACGACAAGGGCAACGACTTCTTCGACCTGGTGAACAAGCCCTTCGGCGGCACCCCCGTGTCGCTGAAGTAATCGGCACACCGGGCGGTTTCAGTCGAAGAGGGCTCCGAGGCGCAGTTCGCCGTCGCGGGTCTGTCCGCCGTCGGCCAGGAACCTCAGCATCGCGTCCCGCGTGCCGTCACCGTCGAGACAGCGCGCGAACGCGTTCCACTCGGCGATGAGGTCGGCTTCCACGTCCTTCTCGGCGCGCAACACCGACGCCTTGGCCTCGGCCACCGCGTGCGCGGGGAACGACGCAATGCGTCGCGCCATCCGCTCCACGAACGGCCACAGCTCGTCGTGGGGCAACGCCCGATTGATCCATCCCCAAGATTCGGCGGTTCGAGCGTCGATGTCGTCACAGCCCAACACCACTTCCATCGCCCGTGATCGCCCGAGCAACCGCGAGAGTCGTTGCGTGCCGCTGCCGCCCGGGATGATGCCCAGAGCCACCTCGGGCTGGTTGAACAAAGCACCCGGATGGTCACCATGCGGCAGGGCGGCGAAGCGCATGTCGCAACTGGACGCCAATTCGCTGCCGCCACCACCCACGCGACCTTCGATGACCGCGATGGTGGCCTTGGGCATGGTGCGCAACGTCTCGCACATGCGGTGATACGGACCCAACTCGGTCGTGGGTGGTTGACCGGGCGGAAACGTCAGGATCGCCTCCACGTCGAAGTGGGCGATGAAGAAGTCGGGGTTGATTGACGACAGCAACACCACTCGCACCGTGTCGTCCACCGCCAGTTCCTCGACGATGCGGGCGGTCTCGATGAACTGCTCGAAGGTGAACAAGTTGATGGGCGGGTGATCGAACACCACGCGCGCGATTCCACCGCCGATCGAGACCTTCACTCCTGCACCCATGACTCCCCCCGTCGTCGGATGTCGACGCGCGAATTACTTCAACAGACTCTTCACCACGTTGCGCGTGTCGTTGATCTCGTCGGGAGTGGCCCCGAACTCGACTGCGGCGAAATCGGTGACACCGATGTCGGCGAGCGACGCGATGCGCTCGGCCACCTCGGACTCGCTACCGATGATGGCGATGTCGGCCGGACCGGCCGCGCCTTCCTTGTCGAGCATGGCGCGATAACTCGGCAACTGGCCGTAGACCACGAACACCTTGGCCGCGCGCTCCAGGGCGGCGGCACGATCGTTCGTGACGCACACCGGAAGGGCCGCGATGACGCGCGTGGAGTCGCGACCGACCTTCTCGGCCGCGGCCCGCAAGGTGGGAACCGTGTGGTTCTTCAGGGTTTGCGGACCCGTGCACCACGTGAGCGTGCCGTCGGCCAACGCCGCGGTGACCTTCAACATCTGCTCGCCGAGTGCGGCGACCACGACGTTGGGTCGCGAACCACCCGGCACCGCCACACCACCGTTCACGCGGAACTCCTCACCGGCGTGCGACACCGGCTTGCCTTCCAGCAACGGCATCATCACTTCCAGGTACTCGCGCATGTGACGCACCGGCTTGTCGAAACTCATGCCCCACATGGACTCCACCACGATCTTGTGACTGAGACCGATGCCGAGGCACAGGCGACCGTTCGACGCCGCGTTCACCGTGAGGGCCTGCTGAGCCATCATCATCGGGTGACGCGGGTACGTGGGAACGACGCTGGTTCCCAACTCGATGCGGGGCACCTCGCGGCCGATCACGGCCAGCGCCGTCAGCGCGTCGTGTCCGAAGATCTGCGGCGCCCAGTAGCTGGCGAAACCGGCGGCCTCGGCCGCTCGAGCCTCGGCCACCATGGCGTCGATCGTTCCGTCGTTCGCTGCTCCACCGAAGATTCCAATTCGCATGGACCCACCGTAACCGCGCCGACCACGCCCATCGGCACGGAACCAACGGACGACGAACTCAGGCGAGACTGACGAGGTCCAGCCAATCCCGGCCGAAGTAGTCCACCTGACCATCGGGCATCAACAGCACCTTGGTGGGTGACAGATTCTCCACGAAGTCGGTGTCGTGGCTGACGAAGATGATCGCGCCCTTCCAGCCCGACAGAGCGTCGGCCACCGCCTCGCGACTGGGCGGATCGAGGTTGTTGGTGGGTTCGTCGAGCAACAGCAGATTGTTGCGACCGACCATCAGCATGGCCAATGCCAACTTGGTCTTCTCACCACCGCTGAGCGTGCCCGACTTCTGGAACACCTTCTCGCCCGACAGACCGAACATGCCCAACAGCCCGCGCAACTGGGTCTCGGTCAGCTGCACACCGGGCGGCACCTCGCGGCGAATGTTGTCCAGCAACGAGGCGTTGGTGTCGAGATTGTCGTGCTCCTGCGCGTAGTAGCCGCACTGCACCTGATGACCGAAGGCGAACCGTCCGAGGTCGGCTTTGGTCTCGCCGGCGAGAATGCGCAACAGACTGGTCTTGCCCGCACCGTTCAAGCCCAACACCAGCAAACGCTCCCCGCGACCCAGATCGAACGAGACGTCTTCGAACACCGGTGGTCCGCCGTACCCCTTGCACAGATGCTCGGCCGTGATGACGGTGGTGCCGCACGGCGGCGGGTCGGGGAACTTCACCTGGATCCGTCGGGTCGCGTTGGGAGCGTTCACCTTCTCGCCCTGCAGACGGTCGATGCGCTTCTCGATGCTGTGGGCCATGGCGGCCTTGGTGGCCTTGGCACCGAACCGATCCACGACGGTCTGCAGACGATCGATCTCCTTGGCTTGCAACGCGGCTTTCTTGGCGAGCCGTTCTTCGTCCTCGGCGCGCGCCCGTTGGTATTGGCTGTAGGTGCCGCGGTATTCCACGATGTGTCCGGTGGCATCCTCGGCCACTCGATCCAGGTGCAACACTCGCGTGATCGCCTCGTCCAGCAGATCGAGGTCGTGACTGATCACCAACAAGGCGCCGCGGTACTGGCGGAGAAAGCCGAGCAACCAGGTCTTGGCGTCCACGTCGAGGTGGTTCGTGGGTTCGTCCAACAGCAGGGCGTCGCTGCCGGCGAAGAGGATGCGCGACAACTCCACGCGACGCCGCTCGCCACCCGACAACACACCAACCGGTAGATCCAGACGTTCCCCGTTCATGCCGAGGCCGGCGGCGATGCTGCGCGCCTCACTCTCGGCGGCGTAGCCACCCTTGAGAGCGAACTCCTCCTCGGCGCGGCTGAATCGTTGCACGTTGCGGTCGCTGGCGTCCTCCTCCATGGCGATGCGCAACTTCTCGATGCGCATCAAGTCGTCGTCGATGTTGCGACCCGAGAGGATGTGCGAGATGGCCGACCGTCCGTCGTAGATGCCCGCGATGCGGGGATCCTGCGGCAGGTAACCGAAACCACCCTTACGGGTGATCTTGCCGGCGATGGGTTCGGCTTCGCCGCCGAGCACCTTGAAGAGGCTGGTCTTGCCGGCTCCGTTGCGACCCACCAGACCCACCTTGTCCTTGGGCATCACGGTGAAGGTGGCATCGGACACGACGACGCGACCACCCACTTCGACCGAGAGCGACTGGACCTGGAGCACCTCTCAAGTGTGTGCCGTCGAGGTCTCCGTCACAACCACGCGCGCCACAAGCATGCGCGTCGCAACCTGGCACGCCACGACCGGGCCGTGAAGGTCACCGCTCAATTCGAGGCGAGAGTCGTAGTGGTGGTCGCCAGCGTCGTCGTGGTGACGCCGGGCACCGACGACGAAACCGACGTGGTGGTCACGGAAGGGTCCAAGGTGGTGGTGGTGGCGTTGGGATCCGTCGTGGTGGAGGCCTCCGGGGGAAGGTTGGTCAGAGGCGCATCGTCGGTGAACTCGGATGGGAGACACTTTCCGGTGGAAGGTACGGGAGGGGTCCCGAGCATCTCGATGATCCGTTCCATCATCACGTCGTTGCCCCTCGCCACCGGATGTATGCCGTCCGTCCACAAGAGCCCCGGTGCGCGGGAGATACCGCGCCAATCGAGGAGCCAGAGATTCTCACGAGCCGCGGCCTCCTCGAGGATCACCTCGTTCACCTCGGCGATGTACGGCTTGAACTCGGTGGCGGTGAGGATGATCACCGGTCGAGGAGCAAGGGTGTCGAGAATCTCACGCAACATCTCGCGGTACTTGGCCTGATCCCTCCCGTAGTTGGTGCCCAGGAACAGCACCGCCGCATCGAAACCTTGCGGCAGTTTCTTCTCGATGATGTCGAGCCCCAGATTGATCGGTTTTCCCCGTTCGCCCTCGATCGACACCTGCCATCCCAAGGGAACCAACAGGTCACAGGCCGACCCGCCGAATCGCCGGGACAATGCCGCGAAGATCGAGTCTCCGATGAAGAGCAACTTGTTGCCGTCGGCGACTTCGCCCACGGTCACTTGGCGACCCGAGGGGACCGTGGAAACGGCTCCACCCGATCCGAGTGCGTCCGACCCGGTCGGATCGGGGACGACTCCGACACCGGCCACCGTGCCTAGTGGTCCGGAGGGTTGCGGAGCCGCGGCGTCACCACCACAGGCCGCCGAGACGGCGATGGATGCCACCACCAGCAGCGCCGAGCGCCGGCGAACCCGGGAGGGGACGATCACTTGGACTCGTTCTGCTCGCGAATCAACTTCAACTCGTCACGAATGGACGCCAGCAGAGCCATTTCGGTCGGCGGCGCTTCGGCCGGTGATCCGGTGGCCTTGTTGTACGCCTTCAACATCAGGAACAACACGAACGCGATGGACATGAAGGTGACCGCCACGGTGAGGAACGATCCGAAACGGATCTCGGCGTCGTTCAGATGCAAGATGAGCACGTCATCGAATTTCGGCTCACCGAACGGAATCGCCACCAACGGCATGATGACGTTCTCCACGAGGGCCGTCACCAGACTCGAGAAGGCTCCACCAACGACGAAACCGATGGCGATCGCCAACAGGTTGCCCTTGTTGATGAAGTCCTTGAACTCCGACATCAGCTTCTTCATCGCGTCACCTCCGAGGCGCAAACCCTACCGACGTCCGAGCGGTAACTGGCCTCGCACTACCCTGACGTCATGGCCGAGAACTCCGCCACCGACCGCGATGGCACACCGCTCACGCAGGTCCCCGAGCTGTTGCTCGATCAAATCGATTCTCTGCGCGTGCTGCGCGCCGACACCGACGAGGAGAAGGGTGCTCTCCTGGAGCAGATCGGCGGCAAGGGCGTCGTCGAGCAGGAGATGGTCACCCAGATGGCCGCCATTCGCCCGCTCCAACATCCCGATCGCTTCGAGGAGGCGCACCGCATGGTGATGCGCGCCATCGAGGTGCTCGACCGCAACGGTCAACGCCCGGCCGTGTTGCCCCGCCTCGGACCACTACGACCGGTGGCGACGTGGCTGGTGCAACTGGTGACACGCTGGATCGTTCGCAATCATCTCTCCCGATTGTTGGGAAGAATCTGTGGCCTGTACGAGCGTCGTGAGGCGAACAGCGAATGGTCCACCCGCGAGCATTCCATGTTGCGGCGCGCGCGTCTGGACGCCCGACGAGTTCACGCGGGAATGAACGGCAAGGCCCTCGGTCTGCCCACGTTCCTGTTGGGCGGCGCGTTCCTCGGGTCGATCGCCAGTGCGTTGCAGAGTGTGGCTCGGGCCGCCCTCGACTCGCGAGCCGGCGTCATCATTCTCAGCGTCGTCGTCATGGGCGTGTTGGCGGCGTTGTCCTGGGTCGCTCTCTACAGCGCGGGGGTCGCGCGACGTCGCATCAGACTGTCGACGGATCAACCCGTGAAGGCATTGTGGGAGACCATCGGAGTGGCGGGCAAGCCACCGCGCGACGAGAGTTTCAACTTCGCGGCGTACGCGATCGCGTTGCTGTTGCTGTCGTGGATCGTCATCCCGCTCGCGGTGTGGTTGGCCATCACGGCTTGACGTCCTCGACGCTCGTCAGCGGGGATTCTCCGGTGCGTCCAGATCCTCGAATCGATCCACCCGCCGCAGTGACGGGAAGAACACCGAATAGAGGGCCACGATGCCCACGGTGGCCACGCCCCCGCCGATTACCGCAGTTTGTGTTCCGAACGCCTGCGCGGCCACACCACTCTCGAAGGCTCCCAGTTCGTTGCTCGCACCGATGAACACGTTCTCCACTGCCATCACACGACCACGCTTGTCGTCGGGGGTGACCAATGGAACCAGCGTGCTGCGGATGTACACGCTCACCATGTCCGCTCCCGCCAGGATCACCAACGACGCGAAGGCCATCACGTAACTGGTGGTGACGCCGAGAACGATGGTGGCCAGTCCGAAGAGCGCAA
>SYCH01000148.1 GCA_005787025.1 Actinomycetota bacterium
CGCCAAGCAGGGTGCGCACATGGGATGTCACGAGGCGTTGTTCACCCTGGGCGAGGCACCCGAGGAGAAGTACCAAGTGGCGCGTGACTGGCTCAGCGAACACGGCTACGCGTCCACGGTCGAGTACCTGGCCGCCATGTGTCGGTTGGTGCTCGACGAGACCGGTCTGCTCCCCCACGCCAACGCCGGGGCGTTGAGCCGCGATGATCTGGCGTCGTTGCGCCCGGTGTCGCCCAGTCAGGGAATGATGGTCGAGACGTTGCGCGACGATCTGGCCTGTCACCGTGGCGCCCCCGACAAGGATCCGGCGCGACGTTTGGCGACGCTGGAGTCCGCCGGCGAATTGGGCATTCCGTTCACCACCGGAATCCTGGTGGGGTTGGGCGAATCGCGTGCCGATCGTCTGGCCGCGCTCGAGGCCATAGCGGCGTCGCACGCTCGCCATGGTCACGTGCAGGAAGTCATCGTGCAGAACTTCCTGCCCAAACCGCGCACCGGCATGCAGCACGAGGCGCCGTGCCCCGCCGACGAGTTCTTGTGGTCCATCGCCGCGGCCCGCATCGTGTTGCCACCCGAGATCCATCTTCAGGCCCCGCCGAATCTGAGTGACGACTTCGGCACACTCCTCGACGCGGGCATCGACGACTGGGGCGGCGTCTCGCCGGTCACGGCCGATCACGTGAACCCCGAGCGTCCGTGGCCCGAGTTGGACCGTTTGCGCGAGGTCACCGAGGCCCGCGGCTTGGTGCTGGCGCCGCGCCTCACCGTGTATCCCGAATTCGTCGCCAACATCTCACTGGATCCGGCGCGACAGTTCGATCCCGACCACAACCGTTGGATCGATCCCCATTTGCGTTTCGCCGTGTTGGATCGTTGCGACTCCGAGTCCTTGGGCCGTGACGATCCGGGCGCGGTGTGGCCCGAGAAGGTGACCGCGGCCGACGTGGTGCACGACGGCGCCGAGGTGGTTCTGGTGGGGCATCGCTCGACGCCGTGGTACTCGGGTAGCGAGAACAAGCCACCCGTGATCGTCGACGTAACGGGGCCACCAGGCCCACACCGGCGGCGCCTCTCCGCCTCGTCGCGCGTGCACGAGATCATCACCGGTCATGCTGGCGGCCAGGAGTTGGGTGTCGAGGAGATCGTGGCGCTGTTCCGGGCGCGGGGTCCCGAGGTGCGCGCCGTCGCCGAGTACGCCGACGAACTTCGCCAACAGGTCTGCGGCGACCAGGTGACCTGGGTACACAACCGCAACATCAACTACACCAACGTGTGCACGTTCAAGTGCAAGTTCTGCGGCTTCAGCAAGGGTCCGCTCTCGTTGAACCTGCGCGGCACGCCGTACCTGCTCACCCTGGACGACATCGCCAACCGGGCGCGCGAGGCCTGGAACATGGGGGCCACCGAGGTCACGTTGCAAGGCGGCATCCATCCCGACTTCGACGGTGATTACTACCTGCACGTCACCCAGGCGGTGAAGGACACGGTGCCCGAGATGCACGTGCACGGTTTCACCGCGCTCGAGATCACCGAGGGGGCCAAGCGCAACGGCGAAGACCTGCGCACGTATCTGACGCGCATGAAGGAGGCCGGCCTGGCATCCCTGCCCGGCACCGCCGCCGAGATCCTGGACGACGAGGCCCGTGCGGTTCTGTGTCCCGACAAGGTGAACACCGAGGAATGGCTGGAATGCCATCGCGTGGCCCACGAGGTGGGACTGCACTCGAACATCACCATCATGTTCGGCAGCATCGAGAACCCCACGCACTGGGCGCGCCACATCGCGCGCACCCGCGAACTGCAGAAGCAGACCGGAGGCTTCACCGAGTTCATCCCGTTGCCGTTCGTGCACATGGCCTCGCCGATTTATCTGCAGAAGCGCTCGCGCCGCGGACCGACGTTCCGCGAGACGGTGCTGATGCACGCCATCGGCCGCATCGCCTATCACGGACTCATCGACAACGTGCAGGTCAGTTGGGTCAAGATCGGCGTCGACGGCGCGCGTCAGTTGCTTCGTGCCGGTTGCAACGACATCGGTGGCACCTTGATGGACGAGAACATCAGCCGCGCCGCCGGGGCGAACCACGGTCAGAAGATGACCGAGGACAGCTTCAACGCGCTCGTGTCACCGCTGGGGCGCACCCTTGCTCGACGCAACACCGGCTACAAGATCATCCAACCCAGTTGAAGGGGCGAAGCCGCCGCGACCGGGGACACGTCGATCAGATCGACAGGGACCGGCGCGCCGCGGCGATGTCGAGAGCCAACTGTGACTTCAGGGCCTCGAGACCCTCGAACTTTTGCTCGCCCCGTAGCCTCGCCACGAAACGAACGTGCGCCACTTCACCGTAGAGGTCGAGGTTGCCCGGCTGCGTGTCACCCGGCTCGATCACGTGGGCCTCGATGAGCGACACCGGGGCGTTCTCGTAGAACGTGGGCCGACGACCGATGTTCACGGCGGCGGGCAGGGGAACGTCATGGCCCGGTCGTACGTACCACGCGGCGTAGACGCCGTCGCCCGGAATGCACATCGACGCGGGCACCTCGACGTTCGCCGTGGGGAAGCCGATCGTGCGACCGCGCGCGTCGCCGTGAGCCACCACGCCGCGCA
>SYCH01000149.1 GCA_005787025.1 Actinomycetota bacterium
ATCGCTGGAAGGGCTCACGATGACGACGATAATGAGGTCATGGGATTCAACCCCTATCGGAAATTCCGGGCCCGTCGCGCCGACTACGTGTTCGTCGTGGTCGCCCTCGTGGCCGCCGTGGCCCTGGTGGTCTGGGCCTTCGCCGGCTGAGACGATGGCGTCATCACGGCGGCGAACCGGCATCTGGGACGGTCTCTACGGCCCCGTCGAGGTGCGCCGGGTTCAGCCGTACCAAGCCGTCAAGGAGTACGTCTGCCCCGGCTGTCACCAGCGCATCCCCACGGGCATGGGTCATTACGTGGCCGTACCACGGGACGCACCCGATCTGCGTCGTCATTGGCACTACGCCTGTTGGGATCGACGTTCGGCTTCCTGACTCAGAACGCCGCCTCGATCACCTCGACGACCGCCGAGTCTCCGACGCCGACGACGCAGGCCACGTCGAAGCGCAGTCGAACGTCGCGCACTCCGCGTTCCGACAACCATGCCACGGCCAAGCGCCGAATGCGTCGTTGCTTATCGATGTTCACCGCGTGAGCCGGTGATCCGAACCGGTCGGTGGCTCGCGTCTTGACCTCGCAGAACACCAACTCACCGTCGCGCACGGCGACGATGTCGATCTCACCCGCGCGACAGTGCCAGTTCCGGTCCACGACCTCGTATCCGTGACCGCGATACCAGTCGACCACCTTGTCCTCGCCCAGCGACCCCAGGTGGCGATTGTGGTTCAGGCCTGGTCGAGGTCCACCACGTCCTCGCGGGGAAGTTCCTCCACGTTGACGTCCTTGAAACTGAGGATCCGCACCTTGGGGACGAAACGGCTCTTGCGGTACATATCCCATACCCATGCGTCGGTCAGCTCCACTTCGATGAGCGGCCGAACACCGTCGCCGGTGACTTTCACGTCGACCTTGTTCGCCAGATAGAAACGGCGCTCGGTCTCGATGGCGAAGCGGAACATGCCCGCCACGTCTTGGTACTCCTGCGCGAGATGAAGCTCGCGATCGGCCTCGAAGTCCTCGAGATCGTCGGTGCTCAATGGAGGGGTCCTCGACCCGATGCCGTCTGACGTCCGCGACGCGGGTTCAGAAGTCGCGCTTCTCGCGGACCTTGGCGGCCTTACCGGTGCGGTCGCGCAGGTAGTAGAGCTTGGCGCGACGCACGTCACCCTTCTTCACGACCTCGATCTTGGCGACCGAGGGGGTGTGCAACGGGAAGGTTCGCTCGACACCGACGCCGTAACTGACCTTACGAACGGTGTAGGTCTCCTGCACGCCCGAGCCGTGGCGACCGATGACGTTGCCCTGGAACACCTGGATGCGCTCCTTGCCGCTTTCGACGACGCGCACGTGAACCTTCAACTCGTCTCCGGGACCGAACTCGGGGATGTCGGTGCGGATGTTCTGCTGGTCAACGATGTCGGTGGTCTTCATGGGAATCGTCCTCGGTTGGTGGACCGCTCGGCCCGAAGGGCGCCGGTCACGGCTTGTCAAGGATACGGGCAGGCGGGGAACTCTTCCAACAGGGCTTTCTCCCGATCCGACAGCCCGCCACGAGCCTCGATCAGGTCCGGGCGCGCGGTCAGGGTGCGGTGAAGGGCCTGAGACAGCCGCCAGCGCTCGATCTGGGCGTGGTTGCCACCCCGCAGCACCTCGGGTACGGCCCAGCCTCGGAATTCGGCTGGGCGGGTGAAATGGGGCTCCTCCAACAAACCCGAGCGCCCGAAACTCTCGGTCACTGGGCTGTCGGCGTTGCCCATGGCCCCCGGGAGCAGGCGCGTGACGGCCTCGATCACCATGCAGGCGGCCACCTCTCCCCCGTTCAACACCACGTCACCCACACTGATCTCGCCATCGCACAGGTGTTCCCGCACCCGATGGTCGACGCCCTCGTAGCGCCCGCACAACAGGCTGAAGCCACCCCCCTCGCCGTGCATGGCGGCTAGTTCCTCGGCCAGACGTTGGTCGAACCGACGCCCACCGGGGCTCAACAGGAACAGCGGTCGCGGTGGGTTCGCCGCATCGACCGACACAAAGATCGGCTCGGCGCGCATCACCATGCCGGCACCTCCTCCGAACGGTGCATCGTCGACGGTGCGGTGCACGTCGGTGGTGTGCTCGCGAAGATCGTGACAACGCAGATCGAGCAAACCGTTCTCACGGCACTTGCCGAGCAGGCTCTCCGCGCAAAAGGTGTCGACCAATGACGGGAAGATGGTGAACACGTCGACGCGCATCGTCACTCCTCGTCGTCGAAAACGTCGAACAAACCGGCGGGTGGGTCGATGAGTGCGGTGTATCCGCCGGCCTCGTTGGGGCGCACCGACACCACGAAGTTGACCGGCACCAACGCGCCGCTCTCGAGTTCCAACAGATCGTTGGCCGGGTTCGCCACCACGGCCACGCAACGACCGTGCCGTGCTCCCTCGACATCCACGACATCGGCTCCGATGGCCTCGTGCACCCAAACGGCTTCGGGATCGTCGATGGGTTCGGCCCAGATGACCCGGTTCACCAGACGCTCGCAGAGATTGCGGTCATCTACGCCCACCAACGACACGATCCAACGATTGGGACCGGTGGAGAACATGGGCGTACTGGCGGCCACTTCGAACCACGATCCGGCCCACAGGCGCGCCCCGCGGTCGACCCGCTCGTGACGATCGGTCGTGAGCTTGACGTAGATCTGGCCCCGCACACCGTGAGGTCGGCCGAATCGACCGACCTCCAACAGCCCGTCGGGGCGTGAGGTGGATTCCGATGCGGTCGTCACGGCGGATTCCGTGAACGCGAATCAGTCGACGAAGTCGACGTCGACTTCGTGGCCATCCTTGACGGCGGCGGCGCGCACGAGCGTGCGGATGCTCTGCGCGGTGCGACCACGACGACCGATGACTCGGCCCAGGTCTCCGGGGCCGACCTTCACTTCGAGACGAAGGCGGTGACGTCCCTCGGTCTCTTCCACGCTGACGGCGTCAGGATCGTCGACGATGGAACGGACCACGTGGGTGAGCACGGCCAGGGCCGTGGGGGTGGCGATCTGATTGGCGTCGGTCATCGCGACAAAATCACTTCGCGCGGGCGCTGGTGAACTGAGCCCACGCACCTGAGATCTCGAGAAGCTTCTTCACGCGCTCGGTGGGCTGAGCACCCTTCATCAGCCACTGCACGGCCTTGTCGTTGTCGATGCTCAACACCGACGGCTCCTGGCGCGGGTTGTACTGACCGATGATTTCGAGGAACGCGCCGTCACGGGCCGAGCGACTGTCGCTGGCGATGACGCGGTAATGAGGCTGCTTGGTCTTTCCGACTCGGGTGAGACGCAACTTGACTGACATGCGGTGATGACTCCTGACTGGGGCGCCCGGGACCAGCCGCAGGCAGACGAGGAAGGCTAACCGCCCGCCCTGCCTTCGCCAACGCCCTAGCGGGATGGAGGAAAGCCCGGGAATCCGCCGCCCGAGCCGCCCGCGGGGCCGCCATCGGGACC
Organism: Actinomycetota bacterium; assembly: GCA_005787025.1. GTDB lineage: Bacteria > Actinomycetota > Acidimicrobiia > Acidimicrobiales > Ilumatobacteraceae > Casp-actino8. The sequence continues at coordinate 3,490 of SYCH01000149.1, forward strand.
GCCCCGACCCGGCAGACCTCCGCCTCCGAGAGCCCCCAGTCCGGCCAAGCCGGCCATCTTGCCCTTCTTGCCCTTCTTGCCCGGGGCCGCGGCACCCATGCGCTTCATCATTTTTTGCATCTCCGAGAACTGCTTCACCAAACGGTTCACCTCGGCGATGGAGCGACCGCTCCCGGTCGCGATGCGCTGGCGCCGGCTGCCGTTGATGATCTCGGGCTTGCGGCGCTCCTCACGGGTCATGGAACGGATGATCGCTTCCACGGGCTTCAGGTCGTCGTCACCGATCTGGGCGTTCTTCAACTCCTTGGGCATGCCCGGCATCATCCCGAGCAGACCTCCGAGCGGACCCATTTTCTTGAGCGACTGCATTTGTTCGAGGAAGTCGTCCAGGGTGAACTCGCCCTCCAACAATTTGGCGGCGGCTTCCTCGGCCTGGTCCTTCTCGAAAGCCTTCTCGGCTTGTTCGATGAGCGTGAGGACGTCACCCATGCCCAGGATCCGACTGGCCATGCGGTCGGGATGGAACTGATCGAAGGCGTCGAGTTTCTCGCCGGTGCTGGCGAAGGCGATCGGCCGCCCGATGACCTCTTTGACGCTGAGGGCCGCACCGCCGCGTGCATCTCCGTCGAGCTTGGACAGGATCACGCCGTCGATCTGCAAGGTGGCGTG
>SYCH01000150.1 GCA_005787025.1 Actinomycetota bacterium
CCGCGACCCGACGTCGTGCCGTCGTGGGACGAATACCCCGACGAATACAAGCCCGTGGCGCGTCGGTTGATGGAGGCCTTCGCCGGCTTCCTGGCGCACACCGATCATCACATCCATCGTTTGCTCACCGCTCTCGACGAACGCGGCATGCTGGACGACACGTTGGTTTTCTACATCACGGGCGACAACGGTGCCTCCGGCGAGGGGCCGGTGCACGGAGCGTGGAGTGCCCCGTCGTTCCAGAACGGTTTGCCCGAGCAGCCCGAGTGGTTGTTGGACCACATGGACGACTTCGGCAGTGCCGACTGTGAGAACCACTACAACTATCCGTGGGCCTGGGCTCTGGACTCGCCGTTCCAGTGGATGAAGCAGGTGGCGTCGCACATCGGTGGCACGCGCAATTCGATGGCGGTGTCGTGGCCCAAGCGCATTCGTGATGCCGGCGGTATTCGATCGCAGTTCCATCACGTGGTCGACGTCGCCCCCACCATCTACGAGGCGTGTGGCATCGAGGCACCCACCGCGGTGAACGGCATCGAGCAGATGGAGGTGCACGGCACGTCGATGACGTACACCTTCGATGCCGCCGACGCACCCGATCGTCACGAGACGCAGTACTTCGAGATGATGGGCAATCGCGGCGTGTATCACCAGGGTTGGATGGCCTCGTGCTTCCACGGTCGGCCCCCGTGGATTCGTTGGCAGGGTCGCCCGTTCGACGGGGAACAGGAACGTTGGGAGTTGTACGACCTGCGCACCGACTTCTCGCAAGCGGTCGACGTGGCGTCGAAGTATCCCGAGAAACTGGCCGAGTTGTTGGAGGTCTTCGATCGCGAGGCACGACGCAACAGCGTGTACCCCATGCGTGACCCCGGTTCGGGTTCGCAACAGGTGGCGCCGGTGCCATCGTCACTGGGTGACATCACCCGGATGACGTACACGTCGGCGCACGTGCGCATGCCCGAGTTCAGTGTGGTGAACGTGAAGAACACGTCGTGGCGCATGACCGCGGTCGTCGACGTGGGCGCGAACGCGTCCGGTGTCATCGCGTGTCAGGGTGGGAACATGGCCGGCTGGTCGCTGTACGTGTCCGAAGCCGGTGCGCCAACGTTCCATTACAACTGGTTCGGACACGAGCACACCTCGGTGGCGGCACCATCCGCGTTGACACCCGGACGCCACGAAATCGACATGGTGTTCGCCCACGACGGAGGGTTCGCCGCCGGTGGCGACGTGGCACTGTCGGTCGACGGGGCTCTGGTGGCCGAGGGTCGGGTGCCCAACACGGTGCCGGTGATCTTCTCGATGAGCGGAGAAACGTTCGACGTGGGCGTGGACACCGGAGCGCCCGTGGGTCCGTACCCGCATCAGTTCCCGTTCGTGGGCTCCATCGTGGGGGTCACCATCGAGCGGTTGGGGGAGCGACCCGATGACGTGGTGCGGGCCATGCGCGAGGGGCAGGTACGGGCCAGCATCGCCTCGCAGTAAAACGTGGGCCGACTTTCATTCGCCGGTGTAACCGCTGACACGCCCCACCAGTGGGCCCCGACTCATGGCACTCGCAAACATGTGGCATAGCCTTACACCGTGAGTGCGCAACCGCTGTTCGATCTTCCGTCATCCTCCGACGATCGCCGTCGGGTGGAAGAGGCGTTGTTGGCGTCCGTGCGCACTCCCGACGCATACCTCACCGAGATCGCCTCGCACCTCTTGGTGGCCGGCGGCAAGCGCCTGCGCCCCATGTTCTCGGTGGTGGCGTCGCAAGTGGCCGGGGCACCCGCCACCGATGACGCGGTGCAGGGCGGCATCTCGTGCGAGCTGGTGCACCTCGGTTCGCTGTATCACGACGACGTGATGGACGAAGCTCCCACGCGCCGTGGTGTGGAGACGGTCAACGCCAAGTGGGGCAACCTGCAGGCCATCCTGGCCGGCGACTTCTTGTTGGCCCGCGCGTCCGAGATCGCCGCCTCGCTCGGCACGGAAGTGGCCGGTTTGCTGGCGCGCACCATCGGTCGCCTGTGCGAGGGCCAGATCGAGGAACTTCGCCACACCTACAACGTGGCCCGCCCCGTCGACAGCTATCTGTCGTCCATCAGCGGCAAGACGGCTTCGTTGTACGCCACGGCCGCGCGCATCGGCGGATTGGTGTCGCAGTTCGACCGCAAGATCGTCGACGCACTCACCGCGTTCGGCGACGCCTACGGAATGGTGTTCCAGATCGTCGACGATTTGTTGGACATCTCGTCCACCGACGAGCAGCTGGGTAAGCCGGCCGGACACGACATGGTGGAGGGGGTCTACACGTTGCCCGTGTTGCACACGCTGGCCAGTGGCGGTGTGCCCGCCCGCGAGTTGGCCGATCTGTTGGGCAAGCCCTTGAGCTTCGTCGAGAAGGACAAGGCACTGTCCATCGTTCGTTCCAGTGGTGGCATCAATGCGGCCATCGCGCTGGCCCAGACCTACGTGCACGCCGCGGAAGCGGCCTGCGCCCAGTTGCCGAACTCGGCCGCCACCATGGCGCTACGGGCCACACCGGCCGCTTTGCTGGCGTCGGTGCGCTGAGTCGTTGATCAGGTCGTCTCGCGCGGCCGACGTCGTAACCAGCCGAGGAGTCCGACCAGCGCCAGAAGCACCAGCGAGCCGGCGAGGGTGAGCAGAATCGACATCGATCCAGCCGAACCTCCCGTCGAGTTGACCGCGATCCCGAAGGCGACGATGACCTCGTTGCCGTCGGGCGACGAACCTTTGACGACCACCCGATGGGCGCCAGGGTCGATACCTCGCGGAGTCGAGAACGAACCCGTCGACCGTCCGGTGGCGTCGGAGATGAGGTCCTGGACTTTCACGGGAATCGAGAAGAGCCACACTTCGACGGGAGTGTCGGGACCGAAGCCCGCCAAATCGATGCCCACGGAATCCCCGGGTTTCAGAGTGAGATTCCCCTCCGCGTCCAGGGCGATCGGTGAACCATCGGGCGCCATGGCGTCGAGTTCCCAGACGATTTCACCAGCCTGGATGACCAATGTGTTGCCATCGCGCGACACCTCGACTTCCACGGGTCGGCCATCGATGGTGGCAACCGCCGAACCGGTGTCGACGTCAGGAACCTCGGGTGCGTTGGGGTCGACGACGGTCGTCGTGGTCGCCTCGGGCGGCTCGGGAGTCGTTGTCGTCGGGGCGGGTGTGGTCTCCGGGCTCGGCGCACTCGTGGGCGGAGTGCTCTCGTTGGTTGCCGTGGTCGGTGGGGTCGACTCGGTCGTTTCACCCCCGATCGCCGGACCCGAACCACCACCGGAAGATGTTCCTGTTGTGTTGGGCGGAGTCTGGATGGTGGTGGATGGTGCGGGCATCGTCGTGGTCGATTGCACGACGGTCGTCGTGGAAGGTACCGGTATGAGGATCGCCGATGATGATGCCGGAGTACTGCTGAGTCCGTTCGCCGTGGCCACCACCTCGACCTTGAGGTACTTGCCGGCGTCGGATCCGTCGATCCCGTACGTCGACGCATTCGTTCCCACCGTGGTGTAGCTGCCATTGGCCGAGGAACTGCGTTTCCAGGTGTAGGTGAACGAATGATTCGAGCCCGACCAACTTCCCGCGGTGGCGGTCAAGGTCGAGCCGATCGTGGCCGAGCCGTTGATGGACGGCGGGCTGTTGTTGGTGGGGGCCGTGAATGCGGGGGCGCGGGTGATGGCGAAGGTGTATTGGGTGCCGGGTCCCCAGCCGATGCCGTCGAGGGCCGCGAGTCCGCGGAACGGATGGTTGACGAAGCCGATGTTGTTGATGCCGTCGACGAACAGGGACCAGTTGAC
>SYCH01000151.1 GCA_005787025.1 Actinomycetota bacterium
CGAAAATGGCCACGATGGCCTCGCGCGGGAAGTGTTCGGGGAACGCCGCCACGTTGATGGCCATCACCACTCGCCCGCCCATGGCGAACACGTCGCTGCAGGCGTTGGCGGCGGCGATGGCCCCGAAGTCGGAAGCATCGTCCACGAGCGGCGGGAAGAAGTCCGTCGTACTCACCAAGGCCACGTCGTCGCTGACGCGATACACCGCGGCGTCGTCGAAGGGAGCCAGGCCGATGATGAGAGCCGGATCCACGGAACGCGGCAACTCGTCGACGAGTCCGGCCAGAAGATCCTTGCCCCACTTGGCGGCACAACCTCCGCAACTGGTCCACTCGGTCAAACGCAACGGCGCGCCCTCGTGCATGATTCCCGCGGAGTCGGCCATGCGTGAAGCCTAGGGTCCCGTCACGTTGTCTATGGTGAGATCGTGTTGGTCGGACCGTATCGATTCACCCTCGAGGACGCCCGTAACACCATTTCCTCCGCGCGCACCATCCTGGAGCAGATGTCGGAAGGTCGCGAGCAGTTGCTCGCGGACGCCAGACGAGATCTCGACACGTTGCTGAACGGTGTCGACGTCGCTCGCCTCGACAACGGACGGGCCGGTCAGCTGTTGCAGTCCGTGTGGAGCATCATCCAGTCGGCCACGCCGACGTTGCGCGAAGCCGGCGCCATCCCTCTCGCGAGCCCCGGGATCGTCACCAGCCTGAATGCCGGCTCCGGTGGTGTGCCCAAGCACGCGGTGGACCGCGTGGAGGTGGACTTCTCGGGTCTCGTCGGCGACGTGCAGGCCACGCGCAAACATCACGGCCGGCCGTTCCAAGCACTCAGCCTGTGGTCCGCCGAGGTGATCGACGCGCTGAACGCCGAGGGGCACTCGTTGCATCCGGGAGCCGCCGGAGAGAACATCACGGTCTCCGGAATGGACTGGTCGTTGGTGCGACCCGGAACCCGTCTGCGCATCGGAGACGTCGTGTGCGACGTCTCGTCGTACGCGGTGCCGTGCAAGCAGTTGGCACACTTGTTCGTCGATCGGGACTTCGGTCGCATTCATCACGATCGTGACCGCGAGAACGGCGAGGCGACGTGTCGGGTCTACGCCACGGTCATCGAGACAGGATCGATCCGCAAAGGTGACCCCGTCGCACTCGAACCCGGGATCGACTGAAGCTCAGCCGAGACGGGCCAGGAGTTCCGCCAACGGTTTCCGGAAATCGCGCGTGGGCGCGTAACCCAGATCGCGCAACGCCTTGTTGTCGAGAACGCTGTTGGCCGGGCGCTTGGCGGGGCGAGGTGGTTGAAGTTCGTCCGTGGTGATGGGATGCACCATGGAAGGATCGCGACCCATCAGTCGCACGATTTCGCGCACGAACTCGAACCAACTCACCGCGCCCTGATTGGTGCCGTGGAAGATGCCGGCCAGACGATCGGAGGCGGCCGTGTGCAACAGGGGTGCCAGGTCGGAGGTGAAGGTGGGATGACCGATCTGATCGCTCACGAACGACAGTGAGTCCCGTTCCTGGGCCAACTTGTGCACCGTCTTGACCATGTTGTTGCCGTGGAGCCCACACACCCACGAGGTGCGCACCACCGCGGCTCGCGTGCCGATGGCCAACGCCTCGGCCTCGCCGGCCAACTTGGTCGTGCCGTACACGCTCTGCGGGTTCGGGACGTCGGTCTCCACGTAGGGCGTCGGCTTCGTGCCGTCGAACACGTAGTCGGTGCTCACGTGAACCAGATGCGCGTCGATGGCATCACAGGCCTCGGCCACCCAGCGCACCGCCACGCCATTGGCCGTGAGCGCCTTGTCGGGATCGTCCTCGCACGCGTCCACCGCGGTCCAGGCCGCGCAGTTGATCACCGCGTCCGGACGAATCCGGGCGAACACCTCGTGCACGATCTCGCGCTGGGTGATGTCGACGGTGTCGATGTCGATGCCCACGCCCTCGTCGCCCCGGGTCGCGATGACCTGCATCAGCTCCGTGCCGAGTTGGCCCTTGGCTCCCGTGACGAGGATCTTCATGATCGGCTCACAAACCGGCGCGAGCCTTCAACGGCTCCCACCACGCACGATTGGCGCGGTACCACTCGACCGTCTCGGCCAAGGAGTCCTCGAACGTGCGGCTCAACTTCCAGCCCAACGCCGACACCTTGTCGATGTGCACCGAATAGCGTCGGTCGTGACCCAAGCGATCGGCCACGGGATTGATGAACGACTCGTCGCGTCCGCACAGTTCGATGAGGCGATAGGTGATCTCACGATTCGTGATCTCGTTGTGGGCGCCGATGTTGTACACCTCGCCCACCACACCCTTCTGCAGGACCAGATGAGCGGCGATGTTGTGATCCTCGACATGGATCCAGTCGCGAACGTTGCCCCCGTCGCCGTACAAGGGCACCTTCTTGCCATCCAGCAGATTCGTGGTGAACAACGGGATCAGCTTCTCCGGGAACTGATACGGACCGAAATTGTTCGAGCAACGCGTCACCACCACCGGCAGTCCGTAGGTGGTGACGTACGACAGTGCGATCAGATCGCTCGAGGCCTTGGATGCCGAATACGGCGAACGCGGACCGAGGATGTCGGTCTCGCCGAACGAACCCACCTCGATGCTGCCGTACACCTCGTCGGTGGAGATGTGCAAGAAGCGCTGCACGCTCACCTGGCGGGCCACGTCGCACATCACGTTGGTGCCGTAGGCGTTGGTGCGCACGAACGCGTACGGGTCGACGATGCTGCGATCCACGTGGCTCTCGGCGGCGAAGTGCACCACGGTGTCATGACCCTTCATCGCCGCCAGAACCGCGTCGGCGTCGCAGATGTCGCCCTGAACGAACCGGCACCGCTTGTCGTCGATGAGGTCACGGATGCTCTCTAGGTTGCCGGCGTACGTGAGCTTGTCGAAGATGGTGACCTGGTCGTCGCCGTTGTTCAACAGCCAACGCACGTAGTTCGAGCCGATGAAACCGGCGGCACCGGTGACGAAGAGTTTCATGTCAGGTCCTCATGGGCCAGTAGGGGCGTCGTCCCTCGGGAATGTCGGCGCGCATCGGGTTGGTGCGATCGCGTTCGCTCATGATGGGCTCGGCCACTCCCCAATCGGCGCCGATCACCGGGTCGTTCCACGCCACGCCCAACTCGTCAGCCGGGTTGTAATAACCATCGACCAAGTAGGTCATCACCACGTCGGTGAGCGCGGAGAATCCGTGGGCCACGCCCGGCGGGATGTACACACCCATGTGATTCTCACCGCTGATCTCGAGCATCTGGGTGGCACCGTTCGTCGGTCCACCCTCACGCAGATCGTGCAACACCACGCGAATGGTGCCCACCGGCGCGTACCAGTAGTCCGCTTGGTGCAGGTGGTAGTGCAGTCCCACCAACGCGCCCTTTTGCTTGTTGGAGCGGTTGCCCTGCAGCATCTCGCGTCCGTTCGGGAACCATTCGCGACGGTACGTCTCGATGAAGAGTCCGCGTTGGTCCCCGTGAATGGTGGGCTCGACGACCCACACCCCGTCGATGGTCTCGCTGGCGGTCACCTTGGGCATGTCGTCACTCCGTATCGATCTGGCAATGGTCACCGATCATCAGTCGCAGGGCCCGCGGTCGCTTCTGCGAACGGGTCACTTCTGCTTCCTTGCCGATGAGGCTGTCCTCGAGGCGCGGGATGTCGACGATGCGGCTGCGTTCCATGATGACCGAGTGCTCCACCTCGCTGTTGGTCACCTCGCACCCGTTCCCGATGGCGGTGAACGGACCGATGAAGCTGTCGGTGATACGCGCGTCGCGACCGATGACCAACGGTCCGCGCAACGACGAGTTGCGCACCACCGCTCCGGCCTCGACCACCACGCGACCGTCGAGACTGGACGCCTCGTCCACGTCGCCATCCACACGGGGCTCGATGACATCGAGGAGGAGTCGATTGGCCTCCAACAAGGGCGTCAACTTGCCGGTGTCGATCCACCAGCCGGTCAGCAGTTCGCAACGCACGCGACGACCCTGATCGACCAACCATTGGATGGCGTCGGTGATCTCCAGTTCGCCGCGCGGCGAGGGAGCGATGGCTCGCACGGCTTCGTTGATGGTCTTGTCGAACAGGTACACGCCGACAAGGGCCAGATCGGTGGGCGGGTCGGCCGGCTTCTCGATGAGACGGATCACGTTGCCCACGGCGTCCAATTCGGCGATGCCGAAGCGATGCGGATCGGGAACCTGCTTCAGGAGAATTTGCGCGGTCGGGGGCTCGGCGCTCTTGCGCGCCGTTTCGAACGCGTGCACGAACGCCGCCAGATCCTGTTCCAACAGGTTGTCCCCCAGGTACATGACGAAGTCGTCGTCGCCCAGGAAATCGGCGGCGATCAGGACGCAGTGCGCCAGACCGAGCGGCTGATCCTGCGGGATGAAGGTGATCTTGGCGCCGAACTGCGAACCGTCGCCCAACGCCCCCATCACCTCGGCGCGGGTGTCGCCCACGATCACACCGATCTCGGTGATGCCCGCGGACACCATGGCCTCGATACCGTAGAACAGAATCGGCTTGTTGGCGACCGGCACCAGTTGCTTGGCGCTGGTGTGCGTGATCGGGCGCAGGCGCGTTCCGGCACCGCCGGCCAAAATCAGGGCTTTCATTGGGTCAGGTCCTCGTGTAGGTGGTGATCGACCGTGATCGACCCGACCATTCTGCCAGTTTCGGGGCACTCATTGGGCGGGAGGACCCACCACGCCGGCGAAATATCCGAGGTAGTTCGGCGAATCGGCGCCCAACACGAGGACATCCTTCCCGTCGATCATCTCGGGCATCACCGGCAACGAATAGCGCACCACACCGTTACCGGCCAAGGGCTTCAGGAACTCGGCGGTCTGCACCAGGTTGGTTCCGGGATCCACACGCAACGAGGCCACCGCGGCGTTCACCAATTCGCTCGTGCGCAACGGGTTCGCCGTCGTCTGCTCGATCGCTTTGTCGATGGCTGCTTGCATGAACGCCTGTTGACGTGCGATGCGACCCAGGTCCGCACGTCCATCCACCACCCACTCGCCGTTCTGGAACGTCTCGTAGAAACGGCTACGAGCGTACGCCAACGACTGCACCGGATCGAGCGTGTAGCAACCGGGCTCGGGAACGTTCAGCCCCACGTGAACGTCCCGGGTCGGGAATTCGAAGCACAGGTCCACCCCGCCGAGGGCCGACACGATCGACTTGAACGAGTTGAAGTTCACCTCCACGTAGTGATTCAAGGGCACACCGAGACTCTGCTGAACGGTGGTCACCAACACGTCCGCCCCGTGTTGGTACGCGGTGTTGATCCGATTCATTCCGTAACCGGGTATGTCCACCCACAAGTCACGTGGGATCGACATGATGGATGCCGTTCCACGTTCGTTGTCGACGTGCAGGATCATCAAGGTGTCGCTGCGTTGACCGCCGGCGTCGTTCGTGTTCCCGATGCCCGAATAATCGGGGCTGTTCGGGTCGACCCCCTCGCGCGTGTCGCTACCCACCAACAGGTAGTTGACGAAAGGGCCCGAGGTGTCCGTGAGCATCCCGTTCAGCTCGCCCACTCGTTCGACGTTGGCTTCCTGCTGCTTGGTCGCCACCAACAGTCCGACCGCGGTGAGCACCACGAAAGCCAACGCGACGGTGATGATGTTCACCCGAGGGGCGATGGATCGACGACGACGCACCGGGGGAAGGTTCGTCGCCATGCACCGAAACTATTCGTTGTCCGCGACGGGAGTCGGTCATACCCCGGTCGTGCGACGTCGAGGAGCGAGAGGTCAGCGAAGGTGAACGACGTCGCCCACGTCGAGACGATGCGTCACACTGCACGAGTCGAGAACGACCAGTCGACCGTCGTCCTCCACGTCGAGCGCGCGTCCTTCGACGAATCGATCATTCGGCAACTCCACGCGCACGTCGCGCCCGATGGTGGACAGACCTTGGCGATAGCGCGCGTGCAGTTCGTGGTCCGACAACCCCGACAGTTCGTCGAGCGCCCCGAGTAGGGCCACCAACACCTCGTCACGACCCACGGCACGCGGCGCCAGC
>SYCH01000152.1 GCA_005787025.1 Actinomycetota bacterium
CGAGTGCACCGGCACGTCGCCGAGGAGACGCAAGGTGTCCGGCCGCAGATGGTCGTTGACCGACGTGCACAGAAGCACGGCGGCGATGTCGGCGTTCTCGCGCACGAGGTCACCGTGCGTGGTGAAACCGGCCGGGTGACGTCGATCGAAGGCGCCGCTGATGGGATGCTCGGTCAACCACGGATCGATCAGGACGGAACTCCCCGAGAACTGAATCTGCCAACTCTGATAATCGTCGAGTCGACGCAACAACATCACAGGCCCCTCGCGTCGGCGGGGTGGGTCGATCCCTCGGTCACCGTGACGACCGCACTGTGCGCGACATCGGCCGACGAATTGGCCACCCGAATCTCGTACCGGCCGGGGTCGACGCGCCACTCTCCCGTGCCCGTGGACTCGACCATCGCTCGTTCCCCGGTGACCTGTGGTCGCAACGAACCGCGATAGGTGTCACCGGTGTCCCAGTGAGCGAAGGCGCGCATTCCGAGCCTCAGGCTGACGACCTTGCTCGCCCCGGTCGCCAAGTGAACCTTTCCGAACGCTTTCAGTTCCTGGGGTGGTCTGGTCACCGTGGGTTGCAGTGGTGCAACGTACAACTGCACCACGTGCGTTCCCGCGCGAGCACCGATGTTGGTGACGGTCACCCGAACCGTGATGGACGCGTCGTCGCTCTCGGCGAAGTCGATGACGTCGCGGTCGAGGTCGGGGGCATCCACGTCGAAGGATGAATACGAGAGCCCATGACCGAAGGGGTAACGAACGGGGAGGTGCCGCGACTCGTACCAGCGGTGCCCGATGAGCACACCCTCTCCGTAACGCACCTGCCCGTGCTCGCCGGGGAAGTTGCCCCACGCCGGCGTGTGCTCGAGACGCTCGGGGATGGTGGTCGGCAGACGTCCACCGGGGTCGGCCTCGCCGAACAGGACGTCGACGACCGCGGCGCCCATCTCCTGACCACCGAACCACACTTGAAGAACCGCGGGCACGTCATCGGCCCACGACATGTCGACGGGGGCGCCGGTGTTCACCAGCACCACCGTGCGGGGATTCGCCGCCACCACCTCGCGGATCAACTCTTCCTGGCGTCCCGGCAGGGCGAGCGTGTCGCGGTCGTGCCCTTCACTCTCCCACTCGTCCGTGGTGCCCACCACGACGAGCGCGATGTCGCTCTCGGCGGCCAATTCGACGGCGCGGCGGATGGGGTCCTCGGGTTCGATGAACTGCATGCCCACTCGGGCCCCGTGCATCCACTGTCTCTGCTCGCCGTCGCACTCGAGCACGATCTCGTTGGCTTCGCCCGCCGTCAGATCGACGATCGCGGAGATCTCGACGCTGCCCATTCCGAAGAACGAATGACCGCGCGCGGGGATGGTGGTGGCTCCGTCGACGACGCACTCACCATTGACGAACAATCGGCACGGGCTCACCTCCACCAACGAAAACACGTACTGGCCGGAGTTCTCGACGGTGACGATCCCGGTGGCCCGGAAATGGAAGGCCGACTTGGGGACGCCTTCATCCTGACGACCGACCACCATGATGCGACCGTCGGGCCGATTGATGCGGGTCAACTCTGTACCTGATCCGACGGCACCGTCGTAGACCACCACGTCGAATCCCGGTTCACCTGATGGGGTGCGCACCACGTTGGGGTCGACGATCGGTGTGGTCTTCTCGATGTTCCCACCGGTTTCGAGACGGATCTTCACCTTGGTGCCGAGTCGCTCACGCAGGACGTCGATGATCGGCGTGCGGTGGTGGGGGAGCACCTCGGCCGAACCTCCGCCCATGATGCGTGCTCGTTCGGCGTTGGGCCCGATGACCGCGATGGACTTCGAGCCGGTGGACGTCAACGGAAGCATCGGCGCGGCGGCCTCCTGACGGCGTCCGCGCACGGTCTCGTTTCGAAGCAGAACGATGGATCCGATCGCCGCCTGTCGGGCCAGTTCGCGGTGCTCGGGTAGATCCACGGCGTGAGGCTCGACCGGCTCGTCGTCGAGGGCTCCCAATCGATCGAACACCGACAACAAGGTCCGCGTGGCACGGTTGAGGTCGTTCTCGTCCACGCGACCATCGCGAACCGCTTCGGCGAGCACCGGTCCGTAGGCGCGCGGTGGCGCGGGCATCTCGAGGTCCAACCCGGCTCGGGCGGCGCCCTCGGTGGTGGTGCCGGCGAACCAGTCGGTCACCACGAATCCCTCGAAGCCCCACTCGTCGCGCAGAACGGTCTGCAACAGCCAACGGTTCTCGGCGCAGTACGTTCCGTTCATCCGGTTGTACGACGTCATGATGCCGAGTGAGCCGCCCTCACGAACCGCGATCTCGAAGGGCAACAGGTACACCTCGCGAAGCGTTCGTTGGTCGATGACGCTGTCGATCGTCATGCGCTCGAACTCGGCGTCGTTGCCGACGAAGTGTTTGACGGTGGTGGCCACTCCGTGCGATTGCGCGCCTCGGATGAAGGCCGCGGCCAGCCGACCGGACAGGAGCGGATCCTCGGAATAACACTCGAAGGCTCGACCGAAGAGCGGTGATCGGTGGAGGTTGACGGTGGGCGCCAACAGGACGCGGGCGTTCTTCGTGCGCGTTTGGTGCCCGAGCGCGCGCCCCAACTGTTCAAGAAGGTCGGTGTCGAAGGTGGCTCCGAGGGCCGAACCACACGGAATGCACAGCGTGGCCACCTGGGTTCCGATGCCCGGTGTGAAGGGTCCTCGAGCACCCGCCGGACCGTCGGTGACGGTGATGACGGGGATGTCATGGGCCTCGACGGCGTTGGTGCTCCACAGGGTGGCGCCGGTGGTGAGTGACGCTTTCTCCTCGATGGTCATTCGTCCGAGAAGGGCGTCGATGTCACGGGTCACGTGTTCGATCTTGTCAGTTGGAGACGGTGTGCTCCGTTACCCG
>SYCH01000015.1 GCA_005787025.1 Actinomycetota bacterium
ATCTCGCCGATGGCGCGTGAACCGGCAAGAATGACGTCGTGATCACAGTCCTGGCCGGTGGCGTCGGTGCCGCTCGATTCCTGCGCGGGCTCGTTCTGGCGGTCGATCCCGCGGAAGTCACCGCCGTGGTCAACACCGGTGACGACACCGTGTTGCACGGACTGTCCATTTCTCCCGACATCGACACGGTCACCTACACGGTTGCCGGAGCGATCGATCCGGAGCGTGGCTGGGGATTGGCCGACGAAACGTGGACCGCCATGGCCAACCTGACGCGATACGTCGGTGTGCGTCCCGCCGGGTCGACCGCCGCACCCGAATGGTTCAACTTGGGCGATCGTGACCTCGCCACGCACTTCTATCGAACCGCCCGTCTGTCGGAGGGCGCGACGCTCAGCGAGGTGACCGAAGAGATCGCCCGCGCGTGGGGACTCGCGATCCGCATCGTGCCGATGACCGACGATCGCGTTCGAACCATGGTCGACATTCTCGAGGACGACCACGTCACGACGGTGGGCTTCCAGGAGTACTTCGTGAAACGCCGACATTCGGTGCCGGTGACCGCAATCCGTTTCGACGGAGCCGATCACGCGCGATCCACCTTCATCGACGCGATCGGCGCGGCGGAGGCCGTCATCATCGCGCCGTCGAATCCCCTGGTCTCGATCGGCCCGATCCGGGCCCTCCACGGTGTCGACGCCACCCTGGCCGCGCACCGCGATCGGGTGGTGGCCATCTCGCCGATCGTCGCCGGCTCGGCCTTGAAAGGTCCGGCCGACCGAATGCTCACCGAACTCGGTTTCGAAGCCTCGGTTCTGGGCGTGGCACGCCTCTATGCGCCGATCTGTGGCACTCTCGTGATCGACGAGCAAGACGCCGAACACCGCGACGCGATCGAAGCCATCGGAGTCCGATGCGTGGTCGCCGACACCATCATGAGAACCCCCGAGATCGCCGCGTCTCTCGCCACCACCACGTTGACCGCCGCCCGCGAAGGAGCCCGACATGACCGATGAGAACGCATCAACCTCCGTCCCCATGCGCCTCAGTGCCTGGGGAGTCGTCGGCATCGGCGAGATCCGACCCGACGATCAACTCGGCGAGATCATCGCGGACGCGTGCCGCCAAGAGCCCAACGGCCCGCTGCGCGACAACGACGTGCTCGTCGTCACGCAAAAGGTGGTGTCAAAGGCCGAGGGCCGCATGGTCGCCATCGACGCCGACGATCCGCTGTCCCACAAGGCGCTCGTCGAGGACGAAGCCGTTCGAGTGGTGCGGCGACGTGGCGACCTGATCATCACCGAGACCAAGCACGGCTTCGTGTGCGCCAACAGCGGAATCGACCTCTCGAACGTCGAGCGCGGATGGGCGGCTCTCCTGCCGATCGACAGCGACCGCTCGGCCCGGCGCATCCGCGACATCGTGAAGGCGCGTCTCGGTGTCTCGGTCGGCGTGATCATCTCGGACACCTTCGGTCGGCCGTGGCGCAAGGGGCTGACCGACGTGGCCATCGGAGTCGCCGGTGTGGCGGCCGTCGTCGATCTCCGCGGCACCCCGGATGCGCTCGGACGCATGATGCAGGTGACCGAGGTGTGCGCCGCCGACGAGATCGCCTGCGCCGCCGAGTTGGTGATGGGGAAATCGAGCGGGATTCCCGTGGCCGTGGTGCGTGGCGTCGATCCGTCCTGGTTTCGCGAGTCGTCGATGAGCGAGATCGTGCGACCCCCCCAAGAAGACCTCTTCCGCTGAGGTCTCTCAGACTCTCGCCGTGATGGTGGACGCGATGCCCTCGGCCAGTCCGGTCCAGGGCACCCATCCGAGATGAAGTCGGGCTCGCGCCGGCGACAGGGCCATGCGCCCGATCGTTCGGCCAGCCACCTTCTCGGACACCACCGTTTCGATGCCGATCGTCTGGAGGATCGAACGCAGACCGGTCTGTTCACCCGACGCCACGTGCAGCAACAAACCGCTCCCCCGCGTGAGGGCGCGGAAGATCGCATCGACCGCGTCGGCCACGTACAAGACGTCGAGAGTGCGCCGACCATCACCACGAACGACCGGCGGCACCCCGTCCCGGTGTGCGGACAGAAACTCGGCCACGATGCCGCCCGCGGGACTCTGCCGCGGGCCATAGAGGGTCGAAACGGCCAGAGCGGTGAAGTCCAGGCCGTGATCACGTCGATACAGATCCAGCAACTCCAGTGAGGCCGCGACGGTCACTCCGAGGGACCCGACGGGCCGCAGCGGGCGATCCTCCTTCACCGGCAATTCGCGCGCCGGCACCTCTCCGTACAACAGATCACCGGGAACGACGACGACGATTTTCCCCACTCGCGCCGCCCGACACGCCTCCAGCACCGACAACACGAGCGCGTACGACCGACCGGCCGCGAGCGCGTCATCGTGACGTCCGAGGAATGCGGCGCAGAGCACCAGCACGTCGGGGGAACGACGTCGAACGAGTTCGGCGAACTCGGCGATGCCGGCATCCACCGTGTCGATCCCCAACGAACCCGAGACCGCGTTCCCGCGGGCATCGGACAAGTTGGGCAGGCTGCCGGTGGACAGGTCGTCGACCACCGAGACCCGAACGCCCTCGGACAGGAGCCGGTCGACCGTGTGCGATCCGAGGAATCCGGCACCACCCACGACCATCACCGATGCCGGCAACGGGGGTTTCGGACCGTTCTTCACGAGCTACTTCACCGCGTTGGGATCGGGCACGAACGCATGGGACAGAACGACACCCTCGTCCACTCGGCCCTCG
>SYCH01000016.1 GCA_005787025.1 Actinomycetota bacterium
CGGACGCACGGTGCTGCTGGCGGCGGGCGACACCTTCCGCGCCGCTGCCGCCGAGCAACTGGGAACGTGGGCCGAACGATCCGGAGCGGAACTTGTTCGTGGCAACGAGGGAGGGGACCCCAGCGCGGTCATCTTCGACGGTGTGCAGCGTGCGGCGGCCAAGGGCTCGGATCTGGTGCTCGGCGACACGGCCGGTCGACTGCAGAACAAGTCGAACCTGATGGACGAACTCCGCAAGGTGCGCCGCGTGGCGGGTCGTGAACCCGGCGTGGTGTCCGAGGTGCTACTGGTCATCGACGCCACCACGGGTCAGAACGGACTCGCCCAGGCCCGCGAGTTCGCCGATGCCGCCGGCGTCACCGGAGTGGTGCTGAGCAAACTCGACGGATCGGCCAAGGGCGGGATCGTTTTCGCCATCGAAACCGAACTGGGTATCCCGGTGAAGTTGGTGGGTTTGGGCGAGACCGTCGCGGATTTGGTGGATTTCGACCCCGACGAGTTCGTGGCGGCCCTGTTCGGTGGCTGATGACGATGACGTTGGTCACCGATTCGGGCACCGATGACGGAAATTTTCTGGAATCCTCGGGAACCGCATCGCGACGTGGCATCGTCTGATGTGTATGAAGCGTCGTCACGTTCCCGCCGTCACCCTTCCGCTCCTCGCCGCCTTCGGGCTGATCGCCACCGCGTGCGGTGACGACCCCGACGCCTCGGGCCCTCCCGTTCTGGTGGTCACCGGCTCGGGCATGAATGCGCCGACCGCCTCGTCCGACATGGCCGCCGGAGCCAGCGAGAGCAAGATGTGGGCCCCGTGGCGTATGAACTTCGTGGCCGGGGTCGACCTGCCGGCATTGGACTCCGATGCCGCGTCCTACACCATTTCGGCGGGTTCGTTCTCCGCCGATGACATCCTCGCGATCGCAACGGTGTTCGGGGTGACGGGTGACGTGGTGGAACTCGACGCCAACATCGGTGGCGGCTACCGCATCGGCAGCGAGGACGGCAGCACGGACACGTTCTGGGTGTCGGCCGATGCCATGGGCTATTGGAGTTACTCGCCGAAGTGGGACGAATCGATGATGAGTCGTGGATGCGCCGTGGCCCCATCGATCGGTTCCGATGTCGAGGGTGAGACCGGCACGACCGAACCGGCCCCGATCGAGTGCGAGACGCCGCAGCCACCGGCGGACGTTCCGTCCGAGGACGAGGCATTGGCGATGTTCGAAACCTTGATATCGGAGATGAATCTGGACGCCGACGACATGGTGCTCGAGACCTACGCCGACGAGTGGAGTGCGAGCGTGTACGGCTACCTGTTGATCGACGGGGTGCGCAGTCCGTTGACGGTCAACGTCGGATTCGGGGCGCAGGGTGCGGTCACTTGGGCCAGCGGATTCCTCGGTGAGGTCGTCCGAGGGGCCGACTACCCGCGCATCGGCACCGCGGCGGCCTTGGCGCGACTGAACTCCGACTACGCGAATCCGATGCTCCGAGGCGTGGCCGTCGACGACGTCGCCGTTTCGTCCGGCGTCGCCGAAACCGCCGCGTCCACCGAGACCGCCACTCCGGCCACCGTGATGCCGGTTCCCTCATCGGACATGCCCGTCGAGACCATACCCGTCGAGACCATGCCCGTCGAAACCATGCCCGTCGACATGCCGATCGAGGTTCAAGACGTCACCATCGTCGCCGTGGAGGAGGAGCTCGTGATGCTCTACGGACAGGACGGTTCCGTCTATCTCGTCCCGGGCTACGCGTTCATCGCCGACGAGGATGAATACGGGTACACGCCGCGCTACACCGTCTCGGCGTTGCCGGACGAGTACGTGCAGCAGGCCGATCCCGTCGACGTGTCACCCGAGCCCGCCATCGAGGAGCCCGTTCCGAGTGACCCCGTGGTCACCGAACTCGACGTGGCCGAAGCCGAGACTTTGGTGGGTCTGAGCGAATCCGAGGCGCTCGACACTGCCAAGGCGAACGGATGGGACGCTCGCGTGGTGTCGCGAGACGGCGAGGACTTCGCGATCACGATGGACTACCGCGGGGACCGGGTGAATCTGACCGTCGTCGACGACGTGGTCACCGCCTCGACCGTCGGCTGACGACCACGGGTCTGGAGCGCGACCGGAACCGCGTCGCGGGCGGGCGGTAGCCTGACCGCGCCATGTTCGACAATCTCTCCAACCGTTTCGACGGCATCTTCAAGCGCATTCGCGGCAAAGGTCGCCTCACCGAGGCCGACGTCGACGAGGTCCTGAAGGAGATCCGCACCGCGCTCCTGGAGGCCGACGTCAACGTGACGGTGGTTCGCAACGTCGTGGTGCGCATTCGTGAGGGTGCGGTCGGAATCGAGTCGTCCAAGGCGCTCGATCCCAGTCAACAAATCATCAAACTCGTCAATCAGGAACTCACCAACATCCTCGGTGGCGAGACCCTGAAGATCACCTACGCCAGTCGGCCCCCCACGGTGGTGCTGATGGCCGGTTTGCAAGGTTCGGGCAAGACCACCAACTCGGCCAAGTTGGCTCGTTGGTTCAAGTCGCAAGGACGACATCCGCTTCTCGTCGGCGCCGACTTGCAGCGACCGGCCGCCGTCGAACAGTTGCGCACCCTCGGTCGTCAGATCGACGTCCCGGTGTTCAGCGAACCCGGCGACCCGGTGAGCACCGCCACGCGCGGTCTGGCCGAGGCGCGTCGCCTGGGCAAGGACGTGCTCATCGTCGACACCGCCGGTCGCTTGGCCATCGACGACGAGATGATGGCGCAGATCCGACAGATATCCGACCAGATCACGCCGAATTACACCTTCCTCGTGATCGACGCCATGACCGGACAAGATGCCGTGACGGTGGCCGAGGCGTTCCACGCCACCTTGCAGATCGACGGCGTGATCCTGTCCAAGCTCGATGGCGATGCACGCGGCGGTGCGGCCCTCAGCGTCAAAGAGGTGATCGGGCGGCCGATCGCCTTCGCCAGCACCGGCGAGAAACTCGACGCCTTCGATCAGTTCCATCCCGACCGCATGGCCAGTCGGATCCTGGGCATGGGTGACGTTCTCACGCTCATCGAACAAGCCGAGAAGGCTTTCGAGAAGGACCAGGCCGAGGAA
>SYCH01000153.1 GCA_005787025.1 Actinomycetota bacterium
CACATGCGGTCGAGGTGCGCTCCAGCGTCGGAGCCGCCGATGATCGCCCGCTCGTCCTGCCACAACTCCGCGCGCATCCGCCACGACTCGGCGTCATCGTCCTGCGGAGTCGGCCACAGCACGGTCTGCAATTCGTCGGCGATCACGATGTCGAGCAACGTTCCGAAGCAACTGTGCCCGCGCTCGTTGGCGATGTCGCGCACCACACGGCCCTTCAGCCCCCGGTTCGCCTCCGAATACGTGTCACCGATCACGTAGTCACCCCAGTCGGCCAGCCGGCGGAACACTCCGGCCGCCTGCGACAGGCTGTTCTCCAGCAACATCACCCGCGTGTCCGCGTCCTGCAGTCGCGCGATCCGCTCGGCCACCGGCACTCCGAGGATCTTCTGCCAGCCGGGCAGCAACCAGAGACCGCAGAAGTTCAGGAAGCTCATGTTCATCGGAACCTGCACCGGCATGGTGAGCGCCACCACTCGGCCGCCCAATTCCACGGAACGGTCGTAGGCCGAGATCTGTCGGGGCACACGATCGGGTTCGCGCGAATCCACGGTGAGCACGTTCCAGTTCATCGGGCGGTTGGCCGCCGCGCTCATGCGCCCCAGCAACTCGACCTCGTCGTCGGCGAAGCGATCGAGACAACCGGGGACGATTCCCTCCAAGGTGGTGCCCTCGTGCAGTCCGACCTCCTCGCACAACGCGATCAGTTCGTCGTGGGTCGCCCACCGGCTGGCCACCGGCTCACCGTCGCCGTCGCTGTGCGACGTGCTGTTCGTGAACGAGAATCCCAACGCACCCGCTTCGATCGCGCGCGCCAACTCGGCGCGCATGACCGCGATCTGATCCGCGTCGGCCGCGGCACCGACCGCCTCGCCGCCCATGACGTAGCGACGTATCGCGCAGTGTCCCACCAGGAAACCGGCGTTCACCGCGATGTTCCCCTCGAGCCGTCCGAGGTAGTCGGAGAAGGTCTCCCACGACCAGTCCGTTCCGTTCTCGAGCGCCGCCAACGGCATGCCCTCGACCTTGGCCATCATCTTGCGCAGGTAATCCGCGTCACCGGGCAACAGCGGAGCCAACGTGAAACCGCAGTTGCCACCCACGACCGTGGTGACTCCGTGCACGCTGGACGGGCTGGCGGTCGGGTCCCACAACAACTGGGCGTCGTAGTGCGTGTGCGGATCGATGAAGCCCGGGGTCACGTACATTCCAGTGGCGTCGATGACCTCGGCCGCCGAGTCCTCCACCACGCCGACGGCCACCACTCGGCCGTCCTTGATGCCGACGTCGGCCCGACGGGCCGGAGCGCCGGTGCCATCGATGACGGTGCCTGCGCGGATAACGATGTCGAGCATGCTCTGGGCCCCTTGAGTTGGTTCGCGACGTGGATGTATTCCGACCGCGATGGAATCTGACGGTCCGTCAGATTGTAGCCTTCGACTGGTCGTCACCACGGAGGGAAACATGGGTTCATCAGGCACAGCCGACAAGCGGTATCGACTTCTCATCGGTGGCGAATGGGTCGACGGGGCCGAGGGCACCAGTCCGGTCATCAATCCGGCCACCGAGCAAGTCGTCGGTCACGCCCCCGAGGCCAGCGTGGCCCAGGCCGAGGCCGCCGCCCGCGCCGCCCAGGAAGCCTTCCCCAAGTGGTGGCGCACCCCGCCGGCCGAGCGCGCCCGACTGCTGCAAGCGGTCGCCGACAAGTTGCGCGAACGCCAAGGTGATCTGGTCCCGCTCATCATCAGTGAAACCGGTGCCACCGCCATGGTCGGCTCGCGCATGCAAGTGCCCGTGGCCATCGAACGATTCGAGCGCTACGCCAAGTCCGCCACACGGAGCATCGACATCGCGTTGCCTCCGTCGCCCATGCAAGCCACACCGTTGGCCGCCGGAGGTCTCATCGGCGGCGTGGTTCATCGTCAGCCCGTGGGCGTCGTCGCCTGCATCTCGCCGTACAACTTCCCCGTCGTGAACATGGCCGGCAAGATCGCTCCCGCTCTCGCGGTCGGCTGCACCGTCGTCATGAAGCCCGCACCGCAGGACCCCCTGGCGGTCATCGAGTTGGCCGAGATCATGCACGAGGTGGGCTTCCCGCCGGGTGTCATCAACATCATCACCTCGTCCAAGCCCGAGCCGGCCGCGGCGCTCACCACCAGTCGCAACGTCGACATGGTGTCGTTCACCGGATCCACCAGCGTGGGCGCCCGCATCATGGAAGCCGGCGCGGCCACGATGAAGCGCCAACTGCTGGAATTGGGCGGCAAGGGCGCCGGGCTCGTCATGGACGACGCCGACATCGCCAAGGCGGTCGCGGGTATCCAGAGCGTGTGGGCCTTCCACAGCGGTCAGATCTGCACCGCCCCCACCAGAGCCATCGTGCACCGCAGTCGTTACGACGAATTGGTGGCCGCGCTCGCCAAGGTCGCCCCGAACCTGAAGGTGGGCGATCCCACCTCGATGGACACCCTCGTCGGGCCGGTCATCTCGTCGGTTCAGCGTGACCGCATCGAGAGCTACATCAAGGCTGGCGCCGATGAGGGCGCCGAGGTGATCGTCGATGGTCGTCGACCGGCGCACATGGAACGTGGTTACTACGTGGCCCCGACGCTCATCGCCGGTTGTCGCCCCGACATGACCCCCGTGCAACAGGAGATCTTCGGACCCGTCGTGGTCGTCGTCCCCTTCGACGACGAGGAGGAGGGAATCGCGATCGCCAACGGCACCGAGTTCGGACTGTACGACTACGTGTTCTCACAGGACAGCGATCGCGCGTACCGAATCGCCCGTCAGCTGCGTAGTGGAAACGTGGGTATCAACACCGCGCAACGCAACCACGAGGCCCCCTTCGGTGGCTTCAAGATGAGCGGCGTCGGTCGCGACGGTGGCGACTTCGGACTGCACTGCTACACCGAGATGCAGTCCCTGGTCTGGCCCGGCTGA
>SYCH01000017.1 GCA_005787025.1 Actinomycetota bacterium
ACGACGAGGTGGAGCGGGCGTTCTGGGTGCCGTTGCGCGAACTCGTGCGACCCGACACGTTCTCGTGGGAGTGGTGGTCGGTGCCGGCTGCCGACGACGGTGAGCGACCCATGTTCTTCTTCCATCTGGACGACGAAACGGTGTGGGGCGCCACGGCGCGCATACTGCACGAGATGTTGTGCCGCGTGCACGGCGTAAATCACTTGGATCTTCCGAACTGGTAGGGCACAATTCACGCATGGTGGTGCTGCGCGAGACCTTTCTCGAATCCGACATCGACTGGATCACCGAGGCCTGCCAAGACCCCGACATTCAGCGGTGGACCTTGGTGCCGCGTCCGTACACCCGCGATCACGCTCGCCACTTCGTGGAGCATCCGGAACTCGAACGGCAGCGCTGGGTGATCGAACACGATGGCGTTCCGGTCGGGGTCATCGGCGTGCACGGCGTCAACGAGAACGGTGACGCCGAGATCGGTTACTGGCTGGCACCGAGGGGACGAGGCATTCGTGTGATGGCATCGACCCTGTCACTGGTGGCCGAGTTGCTCGCCACCGACTCTTCCGTACGTGCGCTCACCGCGCGCATCGCCGAGGGCAACACGGCCTCGCGTCGCACCGCCGAGCGCGCCGGCTTCGTGGAGGTCGAACGCGTCGAGTGCGGATGCCGCGACGGTGACGAACCGGCGGACGCGATCCTGTACCGGCGGGTCTCGACACGGTAAAGCCCGTCAGGGGCCGCCGAAGGCTCGCACCGCCTTGTGGAAGGTGGTGGCCCAGGCGCGACAGGTGGGGCGGTCCCACACCGACCGCGACGCGCAATGCCCGAACAGGTCCTTCTTGAACTGGGCGTCCAGACGTGCGCGGTTCGAGGCGTTCCACCAACGGCCGTAGTTCCAGGTTCCGTCGGCGCACGTGCCGTTGGTCGGTCGGTTCGGACAGTTGAAGCGTTGGTCCAGCAACTTGTAGTTGCGATATCCGAAGTCGTGGCGCAGGCACGCGGCGGTGAAGTCGAACGAACGACCGGTGCTGCCGACGAGGGGCGCCGAGCACTGGTCGGTGCTCCAGTCGAGGGTTTCATCCACACCGCGCGGAGAACGTGACGTGCTCACGAAGCTGGTCAATGGCGTCTGGAACATCAGCACCTCCACGCGTCCGGCGGTGGTGGCGGGGTCGTTCACCGATACGGAGGGGGCGGTCAGGGAACTCGCAACCGCGACGAGGATGGCCAGGATCGCTCCCATGATTTCCTCAGTTTCTCAACGGCTCTCGCCGGCGTGACATCGTTGCGGCACACCGATTCGGGGTGGGAGTGCGTCGGGTGAGAACGGTCAGGCCGGGGGATAGGTGGCCTCGATGGCGTTGATCAACAACCCCATCTCCACCGCGCCCACGGCGGCCTCGTCGCCCTTGTTGTCGATGCCGGGACCCGAGCGATCGATCGCCTGCTGGTTGGTGTCCACGGTGAGCACTCCGAACATCACCGGGATGCCGGTCTCCAACTGGGCGTTCTGAATGCCGCGCGCGCACTCTCCGGCGACGAACTCGAAGTGCGCGGTGTCGCCGCGAATGACGGTACCCAAGGTGATGATGGCGTCGTAGTTGCCCGAACCGGCCATGGTGATGGCGGCCAACGGAATCTCGAACGCTCCGGGCACCCACACCACGTCGATGTTGGCGTCCTTCACCCGACAGCGGTCGAGGCCGCGACGCGCGCCGGCCAACAACTCGGTGACGATGTGATCGTTGAACCGCGCGCACACGATCCCGATGGACAATGCCGATCCGTCGAAGGACTCCGGCATGGTCTGGCTACTTTGGATTCTGGTCATGATGATCTCCGTGATGAGGTGCTGGTGATGTCGTGCGGGTGATTCGAGTGCGGGTCAGGCGGACGCCTCGGGAAGGTCCAACAGGTGTCCCATGCGGTCGCGCTTGGTCTGCAGGTACTTCAGGTTCTCCTCGGTGGGCAAGGGGTTCAGGGCCACCCGCTCGATGATCTCCAGACCGTAACCCTCGAGGCCGCCGTACTTGGCGGGGTTGTTGGTGATGAGGCGCAACTTGTTCGCACCCAAGTCGGCCAGGATCTGCGCACCGATTCCGTATTCGCGACTGTCCACGGGCAGTCCCAGTTCGGTGTTGGCGTCGACGGTGTCGAGGCCGCCGTCCTGCAGCGAGTACGCGCGGATCTTGTGGCCGATTCCGATGCCACGTCCCTCGTGTCCGCGCAGGTACACCACCACGCCGCGACCCTCCTTGGCGATGAGGGACATGGCCGAGTTCAACTGCGGACCGCAGTCGCAACGCCGACTGCTGAACACGTCACCGGTGAGGCATTCGCTGTGCACGCGAACCAACGAGGGGTTTCCGTCGTCGACGTCTCCCATGCTGAAGGCCAGATGCTCGGTGTCGTCGAGATGACTTCGGTACGCGGTGCAGGTGAACGTGCCCCAATCGGTGGGCACCTGGGCCTGACCGATGCGCGTCACCAACTTCTCGTGACGACGGCGGTACTTGATGAGTTCGGCGATGCTCGACAGCAACAGTCCGTGTCGACGGCTGAACTCGATCAGCTGCGGCAGGCGAGACATGGAGCCGTCCTCGTTGACGATCTCGCAGATGATGCCGGCGGGCTCGAGCCCGGCCATGCGTGCCAGGTCCACGGCGGCCTCGGTGTGGCCGGCGCGCTTCAGCACGCCTCCCTCGCGGGCGCGCAACGGGAAGATGTGACCGGGACGGGCGAACGCCGCGAAACCCACCGTGGGATCGGCCAGGGCGCACAACGTGGCCGCGCGATCGGCGGCCGAGATACCGGTGCTGGTGCCCTCGATCAGGTCCACCGACACCGTGAACGCGGTGCGATGGCTCTCGGTGTTGTGTTCCACCATCAACGGCAGGCGCAGGTCGTCGCAGCGTTCACCGGTGAGCGGCGCCACCACCACGCCGGACGTGTGGCGCACGATGAAGGCGATCTTCTCGGGCGTGGCGAACTGCGCCGCCATGATGAGGTCGCCTTCGTTTTCGCGATCCTCGTCGTCGACCATGACCACGATCTCGCCGCGGCCGATGGCCGCCACGACGTCCTCGATCGGGGCGAAGGAAAATTCGCTGTTCATGCTGGCTCCTTGGTGGTGGGGAAATTGTCGGTGGTGACGGCATCGATGACGATCTCGATGTCGTCACCGAGAACGCGGGTGGACACCAGGCGACCACGACGAATGTCGTCGATGGTGGCGGCGCCGGATCCGGCGAACATGGGTCGGCCACTCGCGCCCAGAAACGCGGGTGCCAGATGAATGACGTGGCGATCCACCAGACCGGCCTCGTGGAACGACGAGGCGACGGTGGCACCACCTTCGACCAGCACCTGCAGCACGCCCTCGGCGCCGAGATGATCGAGCAAGGACTCCAGCGAATCGGCCCATTCCAGGCACGGATGCACGCGGGCGTCGGCGGGGGCCGTGCCCAACACCACGCGACGCGGCGACGGTCCGTCCACCAGACGGGTGGTCAGTTCGGGATCGTCGGCGCGCACGGTGCCGGCCCCCACCACGATGGCGTCGCTGTCGGCGCGCAACTCGTGCACCGCGGTGCGGGCGGCGTCACCGGTGATCCAGCGACTGCTGCCGTCGGCGGCCGCGGTGCGACCATCGATGCTGGCGGCCATCTTCGACACCACGAAGGGCCTTCCGGTGCGACGGTGATGCAGATACGGCAGTAGCTGTTCGTGTACCTCGTCGGCCCGACAGCCGACGTCCACGGACACGCCGGCCTCCTGCAACATCGCGTGTCCACGACCGGCGACGTTGGCGTCGGGATCCTCCAACGCGGTCACCACGCGGGCCACGCCGGCCTCGATCAGTGCCTCGGCGCACGGACCGGTGCGACCGTGGTGACCGCAGGGCTCCAACGTGGTGAAGACGGTGGCGCCGCGGGTGTCGGCGCCGGCGTCGCGGGCTGCGTGAAGAGCGACGATTTCGGCATGACGTCCGCCCGGGGGTTCGGTGGCCCCCACGAAGACCCGACCGTCGGCGCACTCGATGACGCACCCCACCCACGGGTTGGGCGACGTGTGGCGACGAACACGCGCCGCGGAGTCGATCGCCTGCCTCATGCGTGTGTCGTCGGGGGTGGTCATGGGGGTCGTCCGTGTCGTTCGTGTCGTTGCGTCGGTGGTGTCGGGGGTCTCGACCCGGGCGGGGAGACGGCAACGCCGGCACGACGACGACCAACGGACGCGACATGGTCGTCGAGGGACGACTCATGGCACGGCCAAGCCGGTTCGCACCCGTGCTCCCATCCGGACTCTGACCGTCGGCCTTGGAATTTCACCAAGTCGGCTCTGGGGGATCGCTCCTCCGGAGTTCGCGGGCTGTACCGCCGGTTTGGACTTTCACCAATACCCCGCACGGGGTGTGTTCGATTGTCACCTCGAGTCTACGCCCGGTTCCGCAACAAACCCCAAGCCGACTCCACGTGTTCCCAGGTGGTGGTGCGACTGCCGATGCTGAAGCGCAGCACGCTGCGTCCGTCCAGCACCGTGCGGGTGAACATGACCTGGCGCGTGGCATTGGCCGAGTCGATGAGGGCGTCGGTGAGGGTGTCACCGTGCTCGGGGGAGTCGCCCCGCAGACGCAGGCACACCAGATTGAGCGGGTGCGGAGCCACGATCTCGAAGCGCGGGTCGGCGGCCACCAACGTGGCCAGGCGCTGGGTCATGTCGACGTGGCTTTGAATCAGCGGCCGGAACACGTCGGTGCCATCGGTGCGGATGGCGAACCACAACTTCAACGAACGGAAACGACGACCGAGCGGAATCTGCCAGTCGCGATAGTCGATGGCCGCGCCGGATTGCGCGGCCGCCGAGCGTAGGTACTCGGGCAGGATGCTGAGCGCGCCCAATAGTGCGACGCGGTCGGCGGTCCAGAACAAGTCGCAGTCGAAGTTGACGCCCATCCACTTGTGCGGGTTGGTGCAGTAGCTGTCGGCGAGTTCCAGCCCGTCGTTCACCCATCGCAACGAGGGCTCGAGAGCAGCGATGCCGTGCATGGCGGCATCCACGTGCAGCCACATCCGATGCTCGCGTGCCACGGCGGCGATCTCGGTGGTGGGATCGAAAGCGCCCGACGAGGTGGTGCCGTGCGTGCTGCACACCCAGAACGGCATGAGGCCGCGTTGGTCGTCGTCCTCCACCATCGCGCGTAGCGCGTCGACGTCCATGGCGAAGTTGTCGTCGTGGGGGACGATGCGGATGTTGTCAGTGCCGATGCCGGCGATGCGCAGACCCTTCTCGATGCTGCTGTGCGCCTGTGACGTGCAATAGGCGATCAACTTCGACGTGTCACCGTCGGTGTTCACCCGACCGTCGGTGCGCTTCCAACGCGCCGCGAGAATGGATGACAACGTGGCCTCGCTCGCCGAACCCTGGATGACGCCACCACCGTTGGCGGAGCTGCTGTGGAAACGCTCGGGTAGACCCAGCAGTTCCCGCATCCAGTCCATCATCAGCGTCTCCACCTCGGTGCAGGCCGGACTGGACAGCCAACTCATGCCCTGCACACCGAGGCCGGCGGTCAAGAGGTCCGCCAGGATCGAGGGGTACGACGAGTTGCCGGGAAAGAAGGCGAAGAAGTTCGGGTGCTGCCAGTGCGTGAGCCCGGGAATCACGATGTCGACCACGTCGCGAAGCACCGCGTCGAACGGCTCGGGTGCGGTGGGCGGGTGCTCGGGTAGTCGCGCCCGCACGTCACCGGGTGCCACGTCGGCGGTGACGGGACGCTCGCCGATGGTCTCGAGATAGCTCGCGATCAGCTCGATCACGGCGTGGCCGTTCTCGCGGAATTCCCGTGCGTCCATGGCGAAAGGCTACGGGTACCGTGGCAATGTGAGCATCGATCCGAATCGATTCGAGACGAAGCGCGCCGCACCGCGCGGTTTCGAGCAGGCCTTCGTGCACGAGACGGCCGGCGTCACCGGCGAGCGGGTGGCGTTGTTGTGCGTGCACGGGTGGCCCGAGAGCAAGCGCATCTTCTGGAAGGTGATCGAACCGTTCGTCGCTGCCGGATTCGACGTGATCGTGCCCGACCTACGGGGCTTCGGCGACAGCGCCTCGGCGCCCGACGGCAGGTACGACACCGTGTCGCACGCCCGCGATCTGTTCGCGTTGGTGCACGACCACTTGGGCTACGACAAGGTGGTCGTGCTGGGCGGTGACCTGGGTGGACCGGTCATCCAGGACATGGCCCTGCGCTATCCGGACTTCGTCGACCGCATGGTGCTGTTCAACTCGCCGTTGCCCTACGACAAGGAACGCATGGCCGACATGCCGGGCACGCGCGCGCCGCGCGAGTCGGCCGACTACTTCATCCGTCAGGGCACCGATGCCGATCGTTTGATGCAGGAGCTTTCCACACCGGTCGCTCGCCGCGCCTACGTCTCGACGTTCTACACCAGTCGCTTCTGGGCCCATCCGGGCACGTTCTCGCCGGCCGACGTGGATTTCCACACCGAACCGTTCGCCGACGCCGACACGTTGCGTGACTCGTTCGGCGCCTACGAGAGCGCGTTCGACGCGTCCAAGCGACCCGAGCCCACGGTGATGGGCCGCAACGACGTCACCCCCACGTTGGTGATGCACGGACCGTCGGACCACGTGATCTATCCGGCGTTCGACCGTATGGCGGCGGTTATCTTCGGCCGGCACGTGGGCCCGTTCTTGTTGCGCGATTGCGGACACTTCGTTCCGTGGGAGGCGCCGCACGCGTTGGTGTCGGGAACCGCGGCCTTCTGTTCGGATTTGTTGAACCGCGCCTGAGCGAACGCGTCAGAGGTTCGGAGGCAGCAACCGGTTGACGTTCTGGAAGACGAAGTACAGAACGACGAGGAACGGCACGAAGCCAACGGCGGCCCCGATGAGGCGATTGCGGAAACGCTTGGCCACCCGCCACGCGCCCCACACGACGAGGAGCTCGAGGGCGATCCAGACCAGCACGTGGGGCCAGGCGGCACCATCGGAGAACCAACCGTTCTCGAAGACGTCGGCCTCCACCTCGATGTCGGTGATGATGGGAACGGTGGTGGTGGGCGCCAACGTGGTGTCGGCGATGGTGGTGGAGGACGCCGGCGACACGGTGGATGTGGGCTCGGGAATCGTGGTGGTGACCAGGGTGGATGAATCCTTCGACGGATACACCGCCGCGGGCCGATCCACCGGCGTGCTGATGGAGGTGTCCAGCTCGGCCGACACGATCAGGCGTTGCCGGGCCGAGAACTCGGGGTGACACGTGGTGAGTGTCAGCACGGCGCGCGTGGGATCGGTGGTGGCCACCACCCACGAATCGGAGGGTCCGACGATCTGGGTTCCGGTGACCCGGTACACGAACTCGCGTCCGAACAAATCGGTGACCTCGATCACGTCACCCAGTTCGAGTTCGTCCAACTGTCGGAAGGGTTCGCCGTACGTGGTGCGGTGACCGGCGATGGCGGCGTTGCCCAGTTCGCCGGGGAACGGCGTGTCGGGATAGTGGCCCGGACCCTTTTTCAGGTCAGCGGTCTGCACTCCGGCCACCACGAACTTCTTCACGCCGATGGTGGGCAGTTCGATGATGGCGACGGGGTCGCCTTCGACGATGGCGATCGGCTCGCGCGTATCGGTGGGCCCGGGTTCGGCGGTGGTGGGAGCGACACTGGTGGTCGAGACGTCCGGAATCGTGGTGTCGGGGCTCGGTTCCGCGGACGAGTCCACACTGGCGACGAGTTCGGCGAATGTGTCCTCGAGCCGGTTCTGCGATTGCGCTTCCTCGATGCCGGTGCCCCACAACTGGTAGCCGACGAACAGGAACATCAGCAGACCGAGGATGATGAGGCCGCTTCCGAGACGACCGAGGAACCAGTACCAATCGCGTGGCTGTTTGGGTCGATCCCAGTAGGGAATCTTCACGTGTGGCTCCGTGGAGGCGTCGACGGGATGGATCGCCGCATCCAGAAGTGGTTCGATCGGACCGGTCGGTTCCACGCGGGGAATGGGCTTGGAGATGCCGAACGGGTCGTAGTCCTCGGGCGGCTCGAGGTTCGTCCCGAAATCGTCGTCAGCCACGCACCGGACGCTATCGGCGACCCCCTCGCCGTGACCGGCGGGCAAGGTAGCGTCGAGGGGGCATGGCGCTCGATCTTCCCGTGGAACTGAGCGACGCCGTCGCGGTGCTCGGAGCGTTTCCGGTGTTGGCCGGGGCCAACCTCACGGTGCAACGAGGTGAAATCGTTCTGCTGCGCGGACCGAATGGCGCCGGCAAGACGACGTTGCTGCGTTTGTGTGCCGGTCTGATCGAACTCGAACGTGGTCGAGGCCGGGTGCTCGGACACGACCTGTCGACCGATCGTTGGTCGGTGCGTCATCGCGTCGGATTGCTGGGTCACGCCAACGGGCTGTACCCCGACCTCACGGTGACGGAAAACGTGGCGTTCTGGGGTCGCACGGTCGGGGCATCCGATGCCGAGATCGCCGCCGCGTTGAAGCGCATGGCTCTCGACGGTCGTCTCGCCGATGTCCAGGTCTCCCGTCTGTCGGCGGGACAGCGACGACGAACGGCTCTGGCGGCCTTGGTGGCTCGTCGCGCCGAGTTGTGGCTTCTCGACGAACCACACGCCGGGCTCGATGCCTCTGGGCGCGACGAGTTGGACGAGGTTCTTCGTCAGGCGGCACGGGCGGGCGCGACCATCATGGTGGCCAGTCACGAGCTGGAACGCGCGGGCACGTTGGCGACGCGACAAGTGGAAGTGGTGGCCGGTCAAGTGCGAGATCTCGGAGCGACCTCATGAGCGAGACGCGTCGCGCTTTCGCGTCGGTGCGAGCCACGGCTCGATTGATCGCGATCAAGGACCTGCGCATCGAACGGCGGGGTCGGGTGCTCACGAATCAAGTGCTTCCCTTCGCCCTCATCGTGATGGTGATGTTCGCCTTCGCCCTCGACAGCGACGCCGTGTTGGAGCGGGTGGCACCGGGTCTGGTGTGGCTGGCCACCTTGTTCAGCACCCTGTTCGTGATCGCCCGCTCGTTCGCGGTGGAGAGCGCCGACGGTGCTCTCGACCAACTGCGCACCTCGGGTGCGCCGAGTGCGGGCATCTTCCTCGGTAAGGCACTGGCTCTGATGGCGCAGTTGCTGGTGCTGGTGGTGGTGCTGGTGGCGGCGGCGGTCGTTCTGTACCGGGCCGACATCTCGGGGCAAGGGGGAGTGCTGTTGGTCACCACGGCGTTGGCCGCTACCGGCGGATTGGCGGCGGTGGGTACCCTGTACGGAGGTCTCTCCGCTGGGGCCAAGGGTCGCGAAACGTTGCTTCCGCTGCTCGTTCTTCCGGTGGTGGCACCCGTGCTGATCGGGGCGACCCGGGCCACCGAATCGGCCTTCGGCACGAATGGAATCGCCGTCAGTGAAGGCTGGCCCTGGCTGGGTTTACTGGTGGTGTTCGCCGTGTTGTTCAGTGTGACGGGTGCGATCGCGTTCGGCTCACTGCTCGACGAATGACGGGACGAAAATGACGTGACACCTGTGGGTGTCGTTCGCGACAAGCGAGGAGGAAAGATGACGACGACATCCGAACGCAATGTCACCGGCACTTCTTTCACCCGTGGGCTCGGGATCGTCACCCTGCTCGGAATCGTCTTGCTCGTCATTCTGGGCCTCTTCGTCTCACCGGCCGACGTGAACCAGGGTGAGTCGGTCCGCATCATGTACGCCCACGTGCCCGGGGCCTGGTTGGCCTATCTCGCGTTCATCGTCACGGGTGTGTCGTCGGCCGCCTATCTCTGGAAGCGCACACGCTCGCTCACCTGGGACCGCTTCGCCGGTGCTTCGGCTGAGGTCGGCGTGCTCTTCATGGGAATCTCGTTGGTGACGGGCAGTCTGTGGGGTCGCATCACCTGGGGAACGTATTGGACGTGGGACGCCCGCCTCACCACCACGGCGTTCCTGTTCGTCACTTATGTGGGGTATCTCGCGGTGCGCGGACTGGGCGGCTCGCATCATCAACGCGCCCGCCGCAGCGCGGTGCTGGCACTCCTGGCCGTGCTCGAGATCCCCCTGGTGCACTTCTCGGTCCGACTCTGGAACACGCTCCATCAAGAGGCCAGCGTCGCTGGTCGGGGCACCGATGTCACCATGGACGGGCTGATGTTGTTCAGCCTCTTCTTGGGTGTCGTTGTCTTCACCCTCATGTACGTGTGGTTGGTTCTGCACCGTCAACGCGCGTTGGCCCTGCAGGACATGGTCGAGGACACCGGACTCGACGCCGCACTGGCGGCCCGACGAGCCGAGGCGGCGGTCTGATGGACGATCTCGGCTTCATCCTCGGCAGCTACCTCGTGACGTTCGGCTCGATCTCCTTGTACGTGGCTTCGGTGGTGCGACGCTCCCGACGTGCCGGGCGCGAGGTTCCGCGTGAGCAAAGGCCGTGGACGTGACCGAAGATCCGCAGCGAATCGGTTCCTCGGACGACGCCGAATCCGGCATCGATCTGAGTCCCCGTTCCACTCCCGCCGTTCCGTCGCGCAAGCGCCGACCGTGGGGTGCCATCGCGGTTTTGTTGGTGGTCGTGGGTGCCGGTTTCGTGGTGATCACCAAGTTCCTCACCTCGGCGGTCGACTACTACTGCAACGTGGACGAGATCGGTCAGAAAGACGGTTGCGACGCCGGCCGTCGCCTGCGCGTGCAGGGCGTGGTCGACGCGGGATCGGTGGCCGATGACGGCACCGTCACGGTGTTCGACGTGTCGTTCAACGGCGAGACCATTCCCGTTCGTTACGACGGCGATCCGGGCGGCATCTTCAAGGAGTGCATCCCGGTCGTGGTGCACGGCGTGTTGAAGGACGGAACTTTCCTGGGTGATCGCATCGAGGTGAGGCATTCCAACGAGTACGAAGCGGAGAACCCCGATCGGGTGGACGAGCCGGAGGACGCCGAGTGCTCGCAGTCAGCCTGAACGCCGCCGTCGGACGCGGGGCGATCCTTCTCGGTGTTCTCACCTGCATCGCCGGAATCGCGATCACGATCACCGGTGTGCGTCGCCACGATCTCAAGGCGTTGAAGTCGTCGATCCGTTACGCCTACGTGGTGTTCTTCGCCGCCCTCGTGGCGTTCCTCGTGATGGAACGCGCGTTGATCACCCGTGACTTCTCGTTGTTGTACGTGCAAGAACATGGGTCGCGCGACACGCCGTTCCTGTACAACGTCACCACCTTGTGGAGCGCTCTCGAAGGCTCGATCTTGTTGTGGATACTGGTGCTCGCGGGTTTCATCGCCGCCGTGGCCCGCAAGTTCCGTGAGCGCGTGGGCGACGAACTGCTGGCCTGGGCCATGGTGTTCATGTTCGCGGTGGGCCTGTTCTTCTTCCTGCTGGCGTTCGGGCCGGCCAATCCTTTCGTCACCGGCCCGGTTGGCGTCACCGACGGCCCCGGACCCAACCCGTTGCTGCAGAACCACATCCTCGTGTTGTTCCATCCGCCGATCCTCTACATCGGCTACGTCGGCTTCACCGTGCCGTTCGCGTTCGCCATGGCGGCGTTGGTGACGGGCCGCGTGGGCGAGGGATGGTTGCTCGAGACTCGGCGTTGGACCTTGTACTCGTGGGGATTTCTCACCATCGGAATCATCCTGGGCAGCTGGTGGAGCTACGAGGTGCTCGGTTGGGGTGGCGTCTGGGTGTGGGACCCGGTGGAGA
Source organism: Actinomycetota bacterium (assembly GCA_005787025.1). Lineage (GTDB taxonomy): Bacteria > Actinomycetota > Acidimicrobiia > Acidimicrobiales > Ilumatobacteraceae > Casp-actino8. The sequence goes on from SYCH01000017.1 coordinate 11,712, forward strand.
ACGCCAGTTTCCTTCCGTGGCTCACCGGCACCGCGTATCTGCATTCGGTCTTGGTGCAGGAACGCCGCGGCATGTTGAGGGTCTGGAACCTGTCGTTGGTGGTGGCCACGTTCAGCCTCACGATCCTGGGCACGTTCCTCACGCGTTCCGGCGTGATCAACAGCGTGCACGCGTTCAGCGAGGGCAGTGTGGGCCCGTGGCTGCTGGCTTTCTTCGCCATCGTGGTTCTGTCGTCGGTGATCCTCATCGGTTGGCGTGGTGAACGACTCCGTTCGCCGGGATCCATCGACTCCCCGTTCAGTCGCGAGGGGGCGTTCCTGGCCAACAACGTCGTCTTCAGCATCTTCGCGTTCGTCGTGCTGTTGGGCACCGTCTTCCCGCTCGTCGTCGAGGTGCTCGATGATCGACGGTTGGTGGTGGGCTCACCGTTCTTCGACCGCATGACCAAACCGATCGGCCTGACCCTGCTGTTCCTGATGGCCGTGGCCCCGGTGCTGCCATGGCGCAAGGCCAGTCAGGAAGTGTTGCGCGATCGACTGTTCTGGCCGGCGGTCTGTGGTGTCGGTGCTCTGGCCTTCGCCGTCGCCACGGGATCGGGCGGCTGGGCTCCTTTGTCGGCGTTCGCACTGGGTGGATTCGCCGCCGGTGCCGCGTTGCGTCAGGTGACGTTGGCGACCCGTCGTCAGGGTTGGCGGGGCTTCGTGGGCCGGGCCAACGGTGGCATGATCGTTCACCTCGGCGTGATCGTCATCGCGGTGGCCTTGGCCGCCAGTGGTGCGTACACGCGGTCACAGGAGTTCGTGCTGGAAGTGGGCGAGCGCGTGGAGTTCGCCGGCCATTCCTTCGAGTTCGAGGGACTGTCATTGGAAGCCGACGAGGTGAAGACCAGCGTGGTGGCCGCGGTTCGTATCGACGACGGTCCCGTGTACGAACCCCGACGCAGCAAGTACGTCAAGCAGGGAATGGACATCGGAACACCGAGCGTGAAGACCGGTGCCCGCCACGACATCTACCTCACCCTCGAGGGAACGGTGCGTCCCGACGACACCACCGCGCGCATCAAGGTGCTCATCAAGCCGTTGATCCTGTGGCTGTGGATAGGTGGAGGTCTGATGGCGTTGGGCACCGTTCTGTCGGCGTTCCCGGGATCGCGGCGTCGCCCGACCGCACCGGTGTCCGACGGACTCGCCGAGGTGACCCGTGTCTGAGCGTCGATCGTCCGTGGCGCGCACGGTGGCGGTGGGCGCCATCGCGGTGGCTGTCTTCTTCGTCGCCTTGTTGGTGGTGGCCTTCAACAAGGACGTCACCACCACCGACACCCCGCTCCTGATGAAACCGGCTCCCGAGGTGTCGAGCACCACCTACGACGGTGAAACATTCGATCTGTCGCGTCGTCGCGGTTCATGGGTGGTGCTGAACTTCTTCAATTCCACGTGCGTGCCGTGCAAGCGCGAGCATCCCGAATTGGTGAAATTCCACGAGACGCAGTTGGCTCTCGGGGGCACGGGCGCCGAGCTGTACACCATCGTGAACGACGACGACGAGGACGCGGTGCGGGCGTTCTTCGAACAGCAGGGTGGTGGTTGGCCGATCGTGCGCGACGACGATGCCAGCATCTCGGTGGACTTCGGCGTGGCCAAGGTGCCCGAGACCTGGTTGATCAGTCCCACGGGAGTGGTGGCGCAGCGCTTCACCGGACAGGTGACGGCCGAATTGTTGGGCGAGGCGATCGCCTCGATGTCGGCGGAGCCCGCGCGATGAGCTCCTCGTCCTTCAATCGTGTGATCAAGCGTTGGCCCTCGTGGCTGGTGCTGCTGGTGGTGACCGTCGTGATGTTGGCCATTGGCATCGGGCGGAATTCCGGTCCGTCCACCGCCGAGGAACGCATCGACGCCATCGCCCAACGTCTGGCCTGTCCCACGTGCGACGGTGAGAGCGTGTACGAGTCGCGGGGCTCGGCGTCGCAGGCGATTCGTCAGGAGATCGCGCGTCAGGTGGCGGCCGGCCAAGCGAGCGACGACCAGATCGTGGCCACCATCGACGACAGCTACGAAGCCGATCTGCGGCTCGTCCCCGACGCCGAGGGTCTGGAAGCGGTCATCTGGATCGTGCCGGTGGTCGCCGCGGTCCTGGCCATCGCGGTGTTGGCGTTCGTGTTCCGCCGTTGGCGCGACGAGGGCGCCCTCGTGCCCACGGACGACGAGCGCTCGCTGGTGGAGAAAGCCATGCGCGACTCGGAGCCCTCGACGTGAGCAAGCGCGAGCGAATCGAGGAGGAGAAGCGATTCCTGTTCGATTCGTTGGCCGACCTCGAACGCGAACACGTCGCCGGTGACGTCGACGAGCACGACTACGTCGCGCTCAAGGACTCTTACACCGCGCGCGCGGCGCGACTGATCGCCGAACTCGACGCGACACCGGCCACCAAGAGCGGTGCGCGCCGGCCGCGCAACATCGCCTGGGCGGTCTCCGTGTTGGTGCTGGCGGTGGTGAGCGGGGTGCTGGTGGCGAGCAACAGCGGCGAGCGACGCGACGGACAGGTGATGACCGGCACCATCGACGACAGCAACGTGAGTTCGCTGCTGGTGCAGGCCCGGTCGATGGGAATGTCCGACATCCCCGCGGTGCTGGATCTGTATTCGCGCGTGCTGGCGATCGAACCCGACAACATCGAGGCCCTCACGTATTTCGGATGGTTCAGCGTGCTGTCGGCCACCCAGGAGACGGACCAGGCGCGAGCGGCCGAACGTCTGGAGTCCGGACTGGTGTTGATGCGACAGGCGACCATCGCCGATTCCACGTATCCCGACGCGCATTGCTTTCTCGGCATCACGTTCTTCCGCTTCCTCGACGATGCGCAAGCGGCCGAGCCCGAGATCGACGCGTGTCTGGAATCGAATCCGCCCGCCGAAGTGGCGACGTTGGTGGAGGGTCTGGCCGATCAGGTCGACGAGGCCATCACCGGCACGACGACCGTTGCGCCCTGACGCTCAGTCGTCGGTGGGCGGGGCCCAGCACGAGGCCTCGACGACCTCGTCACCGTGACGCGCCAACACCCAGACGGAACCCTTTCGCCAATCGGGTGCACCGATGATCTCGGTGGTGCGACGCTGCAGTGCCGCCATCACGTCGGGGATCACGTCACCGTGGCTGCACAGCACCGAACCGTTGGGAACCGAGGCGATCAACTGGAGTGCTCCGTCGCGGTCGTACCCCTCGGCCAAGCGGTCATCTCCGCTGACCGTCGAACGCAGCCGGGCGGCGAGTGGTTCGAGCGTCTGCAGGCAACGCGTGTAGGGGCTCGAGATCAAAAGTGCCGTGGAGTGGATCGACACCAGCGGGAACAGCCGGTCGCACACCTTGACCGCCTGGCGTCGACCCTTGCCGGTGAGGGGGCGCAGGCGGTCGTCGCCGTTCCACGACGAGCGATCGCCGGCCTTGGCGTGGCGGACGAGGTACACCGTGGAGGTCGTCGTCACGCACCAGAAACTACCGACCTTCGGCGGTGCATCAACGTCGTTCGTGCGTCAGACTTGCGACATGAGTTTCTTCGAGCGGAATCGCCAGGAACTGAAGGCGAAGGGTTTCGACCAGTCGCGCTTGCCTCCGGGCCAGTACCTCACCGATCGTTTCCCCGTTCTTCACGTGGGAGACATCCCCAGTTACGCGCCGGGTGAATGGAATCTGTCCATCGGTGGTCTGGTGGACTCGCCATTCGTTCTGGGTTTGGACGAGTTGAAAGCGCTGCCGTCGGTCACTCTCACCTACGACATTCATTGCGTCACCAAGTGGAGCAAGTTCGACACCACCTGGACCGGCGTGCGCGTGCGCGATCTGTTCGCCATGGCCGGGTCGAAGCCCGAAGCCACCCACGTGATGGAGCACGCCGAGTTCGGTTACACCACCAATGTTCCCTTGGCCGACATCACCACCGACGAGGCGTTGGTGGCGTACGCGTTCGAGGGCGAAGAGATCACGGCTGAGCACGGGGGCCCGGTGCGCATCGTCATCCCACATCTGTACTTCTGGAAGAGCGCGAAGTGGGTGCGCGGTCTGGAACTGCGTTCGGCGGATGCCCCCGGTTTCTGGGAACGCAACGGCTATCACATGTACGCGGACCCGTTCCGCGAGCAGCGATTCTGGAACGACTAGTTCACGCGCAACGCGCGCAGGAACTTCTTGCGGGGCTTGTTGTCCTCGGCGATCTTGCGCGCGATCTCGTGGAACGCGCGACCGAGTTCGCTCTCGGGAGCCACCGCGGCGATCGGCTTGCCGTCGTCGCCACCCTCACGCAACGCCTGCACCAGCGGTAGCTGACCGAGCAGGGGAACACCGAGTTCCTCGGCCAACTCGGCGCCGCCACCGCTGCCGAACAGCTCGTAGCGCTTGCCGTCGTCACCGGTGAACCAGCTCATGTTCTCGATGATGCCCTTCACGGGCAGACCCACCTTGGTGGCCATGGCCGCCGACAGTCGCGCCACCTTCTGGGCCGCCTGTTGCGGCGTGGTGACCACGTACACCTCGCCCTTGGGCAGGTACTGGCTCAGTGACAAGGCGATGTCACCGGTGCCGGGCGGCATGTCGATGAGCAGGAAGTCGGGCTCGTCCCAGAACACGTCGGTGAGGAACTGCTCGAGGGCCTTGTGCAACATCGGTCCGCGCCACACCACGGCCTGCCCGTCGGGAACGAAGTAGCCGATGGAGATACAGCGCACGCCGTAACTCTCCGATGGCAACAGCATGCGATCGATGGCCACCGGATCGGCGGACGCACCGAGCATGCGCGGAATCGAATAGCCGTAGATGTCGGCGTCGAGAACACCGACCGAATGTCCCTGGGCGACCAACGCGACGGCGAGATTGGTGGTGACGCTGCTCTTGCCCACGCCGCCCTTGCCCGACGAGATGAGCAGCGGTCGGGTCTTGCTCTCGGGTTCGGCGAAGGGAACCTTGCGCCCCTCGGCGTGGCCGTGCGCGTGGCCGTGTCCGGCAGTGGAGGCCGGGTCGCCGTGCAACTTCTTGCGCAGTTCCTCGCGGTCCTCGTCTGTCATGACCGTGAACTCCAGGTCCACCTTGGACGCGCCCACCAACGGCTCGACCGCGCTCTTCACGCGATTCGTGATCTCGTTGCGCAGGGGGCAACCGGCCACGGTCAAGGCGACGAGGATCTTGGCGCGACCGTCCGCGGTGATCTCCACGGTGCGCAACATGCCGATGTCGACGATGGAGCGGTGGAGTTCTGGATCTTCGACCGGACGCAGGGCTTCGACGACCTGCTCGCGTGTGACGGACATGGGTGGGGGCTCCCGACTTCAGAATTTGCACTACGGCGATAGGTAGAATACCGGTGTGTCCCCGAGCCACCCCTCATCGAGCCCGGTCTCCGGTCAACCGTCACTCTCGGTTGCTGCGTCGACCAACGGTTCGTTCACCGCGACAGTGGCCGCCATCACCAATGCGTTCGGTGACCCGACCCGACGGGCGATTTATCTGTTCGTCCGGGGTCGTGAGGGCGGTGTGACGGCCTCCGATGTGGCGTCGGAATTCGGTTTGCACTCCAACGTGGCCCGACATCACCTCGACAAGCTCACCGTGGGCGGGTACGTGGAGGTGACGGTCTCGCGAGTCAGCGGAGGTGGCGCGGGTCGACCCGCCAAGCGGTACACCGCGGTCGCCGAACTACCGATGGGTGAGTTCCCGGTGCGCAGTGATGATTTGGTGCTCAGCCTGCTCGGCAAGACCTTGGCCTTGTTGCCGGCCGATCGCGCCGAAACCATCGCCGAGGAGGTGGGGCACGAATACGGGCGGGCGATGGCCGCGGCCATGACCGGCTCGGATCTGGCGGCCGGACAGCGCAGCCTTCGTTCGGCCATGCAAGCCGTGGCCGACGCGCTGACCGCCCACGGTTTCGCCGCCCACACCGAGAAGCGCAACAACCAATTGCGCATCATCAACAATCACTGTCCGTTCGGCGACGTCGCCATCGAGCATCCGGTCATCTGTGCCGTCGATCGCGGAATGGTGAAGGGCATGTTGTCCGCGCTCTACGGTGACGCCGACGTGTCCACCACCGAATCGCTTCCGCAGGGCAACACCTTCTGCGCGACTGCGGTCTGAGTTCATCCGAGCGGTAGCGTCTCGGGAACAAGCGGTTCAGGAGGATCACTGTGGACATTCGTATCGGCGTGACGCAAGCGGTTCGTGAGATCACCCTCGAGCAGGTCGACGGCGAGCACGACGCCACCAAGGCCAAGATCGAGGCGGCGTTGTCCGGCGCGGTGGACGTGTTGTGGCTCGTCGACAAGAAGGGTCGTACGGTTGCCGTCCCGGCCGCCAAGATCGCCTACGTCGAGATCGGAACCACCGACGGCGAGCGGCGCATGGGTTTCGGCTCCTGACGAACCCGAGATACGTTTTCGGCTCCTGACGAACCCGAGATACGTTTTCGGCTCCTGACGAACCCGAGATACGTTTTCGGCTCCTGACGAACCCGAGATACGTTTTCGGCTCCTGACGAACCCGAGATACGTTTTCGGCTCCTGACGAACCCCGGATCGTGCGGGTATGTCCCCGCACCTCGTTCTGGTGGGGCAGACTCGTGGTCATGGCGACGCTTGCCGAACTCATTCGTCAGCACACCGAGATCTCC
>SYCH01000154.1 GCA_005787025.1 Actinomycetota bacterium
CGTCCAGGGTGGTCTCAGCGTCGACATCGGCCTGCGAGGAGTCCTTCCGGCTTCATTGGTCGAGTTGCGCCGCGTTCGTGATCTGCAGCCCTACGTGGGCAAGGTCCTGCAGGCCAAGATCATCGAACTCGACCGGAACCGCAACAACGTCGTTCTCTCGCGCCGCTCGTACCTCGAGGAGACCCAGAAGGAGGCCCGAGACGGCTTCCTCACGAACCTCAAGGTCGGTGACGTCCGCGATGGTGTGGTGTCCAGCGTGGTGGCCTTCGGCGCCTTCGTGGACCTCGGCGGCATGGACGGGCTCATCCACGTCAGCGAACTCTCCTGGAATCACGTGGATCATCCGGGCACGGAAGTCAAGATCGGTGATTCCGTCACGGTCAAGGTGCTGGACATCGACTACGAGCGTGAGCGCATCAGCCTGTCGCGCAAGCAGACCCAAAAGGATCCCTGGGAGGTCTTCGCCTCGGGCCACGAGGTCGGTCAGTTGGTGTACGGCCGCGTCACCAAGTTGGTGCCGTTCGGTGGTTTCGTTCAGGTCGGCGAGGGCATCGAGGGACTGGTGCACATCAGCGAGATGAGCACCCAGCACGTCGAGTCACCCGAGCAGGTCGTGGCACCCGGCGAGGAGCTGTGGGTCAAGATCATCGATCTGGACTTGGCGCGCCGTCGCATCAGCCTGTCGATCAAGCAGGCTGCTGAGGGTGGCGAATTGGCCGAGGAGTACCGCAAGCATTTCGAGGTCGACGAGCACGGCAACTGGACCGCGGGTGCCGACGACGCATCGCGCGAAGCCACCTGGGCCGAGTACTACGGCGAGGGCGGCGAAGGCGCTCCCGAAGCCGCACCGGAAGCCTGACCCGAGTTCACACGCTCAGTCGTCGTCGCTGATGCGCACGACGCCCATGCGGATGCCCTTGATCACGGCCTCGGTTCGATCGCGTGCGTCGAGTTTGGCGTAGATCGACGCGAGGTGGTTCTTCACCGTCTTCTGGCTGATGAACAAGCGCTCGGCGACCTCGGGCGTCGAACAACCGGTGGCCACCGCGCGCAACACCTCCAACTCGCGTTCGGAGAGGTCATGCTCGGGAGTGTCCGCGATGACTTTCAACATCGCCTCGGCCACCGGCGGGGACAGCGTGATGTCGCCCCCGAGAATCTGTCGCATCAACGTCACGACCTGTTCGATGGAAGAGGACTTGTCGATGTAGCCAACCGCGCCGGCGTTGATGGCCTCCCGAATGGTGCGACCGTCGGTGTGCATCGACAACACCAGGATGCGGCGCCGAGCATCGGCGCGCATGATCGATCGAGTGGCCGAGATCCCGTCGCCCCCGGGCATCGAGACGTCCATCAGGATGAGATCGGGTCGATGCTGGAGCGCCAAGGCCACGGCGGAGGGACCATCACCGGCCTCGGCGACGATCTCGAATCCCGAGGCCTCGAGGTTCCGTCGGAGCGCCTCGCGAAGCAATTGATGGTCGTCGACCAGCAGGATGCGTTCGCTCATGGTGCACCCCGAAGTTCGACGGGCAAGGAGATCGTGACCACGGTGCCGCGGGTACCCGGTGCGACGTCGAGCGAGGCTCCGATCCAGTCGGCGCGTTCGCGCATTCCGGACAAACCATGACCAACCTTCGTGTGGTCGAATCCCCGACCGTCGTCGGACACCCGAATGACGACCGATCCCTCTTTCTCCTCCAGCTCGACGAGGATGTTCCGGGCTCCGGAATGTCGTTCGGCGTTCAGGAGGGCCTCCCGAATCATCAGATGAAGTTCGGAGGCGGAACCATCGGTGCGCAGAACGTCGAGGGACGACGATGCGTCGAGGTCGTGTCGGAGGATCACCGCGATGCCCGATCGGCGCGTCGTTCGTTCGATCAAGGCTGCGATGGATGCACGATCGATGGAGTGACCGTCGCGGTCGGTACGCAGGTCATCCAACAAATCCCGCAAATCGGTGACGGTCTCACCGATATGTGCGCGAACGCGGGCGATGGCGGCACGCTCGACGTCGCCGAGCCCCCTCGCGACGTCATCCAATTCGAACCCGATGGCCGCGAGCGAGCCCGAGACCCGGTCGTGCAATTCGCGAGCCACGCGGGACCGCTCGTCGTGGGCCACCCGGTCGGCGAGACGGGAGAAGATCCGGGCGTTGTCGAGCGCCAGAGCCAGGGCGTCGGCCACCCCTATGATCGCCTCCGTTTCGGCGATCGCGGGTTCGTGCCCCCCCGACCACTCGCCGGCGAGGAAGCCCAGAATGTCGCCACGCGCGCGCAGAACCTGGTACACCCCGTGGTCGGCCTCGGACCACAACTGCTCACCGGTCAGGACGAGGGGGCGGTCACTCGCGACACAACGCAAGACGGGCGAGTCGACCGGCAGCACGGCGACGTCGATCACGGAGTCCGGTCCGGCCACGAGGCTCCATCGATCGTCGGAGCGGTCGTACAACGCCACGATGATGGTGTCGGCCTTGACGACACGTCGCGCCTGCTCGACGCCGCGTTGGATCACCTCGTCGACATCGAGGCTGGAGGAGAGGGTGACCGCCATTTTCTGCAGGGCGAGAAGAAGTTCGTTGGCCCGGGCCAGTTGGTCGATCTGGCCCACGTGGTCGTCGGGGCGGACCGTACGCCGCCGTTCGACGAGGGGCCACATCATCTCGCCGGTCGCATCCTGCACGGGAATGGGGCGGAACGCGGGATGGTTCGGGGACCGGCGGCGACGACGATCGGGCACAACGGCAGGGTACCGGTCGCACTTCCGCCTAGCGTGTCGCCATGATCTTGGTCGGTCTCACCGGAGGTATCGGTTCGGGTAAGTCCACGGTGTCGGCTCGACTCGCCGCGCGTGGTGCCGTGATCCTGGATGCCGATGCCATCACCCGCGAGGTCCAGTTGCCGGGCTCACCGGTTCTGGTCGAGCTGGCGGAACGATTCGGTCCCGAGGTGATCGCGGCTGACGGCTCGCTCGAGCGTCAGGCCTTGGCCGACATCGTCTTCACGGATCCCGAGGCCCTGAAAGCGTTGAACTCCATCGTGCATCCCGCCGTTGGTCGCGAAATGAACCGTCGCATGATCGAGCAACGCACGACCGCGAACGTCGTGATCCTCGACATTCCGTTGCTCACCGAGAACCCCCGGGAGGGTTTGCAGGGGCGAATCGTGGTCGACGTGCCGGTGGAGACCCAGGTCGAGCGACTGGTGAAACATCGGGGATTCGACGAGGCCGATGCGCGGGCTCGCATTGGTCGTCAGGCCTCGCGGGACGAACGACTGGGCACCGCTGACTTCGTCGTGGACAACAGCGGAACCCCCGATGACCTCGAGCCACAGATCGATCGCCTCTGGACTTGGTTGACCTCCCTGCCCCAACTCCCCGCGGATTACGAACCCGTCACACCCAAGCCGAAGACGTGAATCTCGGGAACACATGTTCGTGGTGAGTCGAGACGCCATCTAGGATCGTCCGGTGGCCAGCGTCGTCGAATCCCGGGACGGAATTCCGTTTCGCGTCGTCGCGGATTATTCGCCGGCCGGCGACCAACCCAAAGCGATCGAGGAACTCTCCGAGGGGATCGAGTCCGGGCTCCGTTATCAGACCCTTCTCGGCATCACCGGATCCGGCAAGAGCGCCACCATCGCTTGGACGATCGAGCGAACACAACGACCGACGCTGATCCTGGCGCCCAACAAGAGCCTGGCGGCACAGTTGGCTCAGGAGATGAAGGAATTCTTCCCCGACAATCGGGTCGAGTACTTCGTCAGTTCTTACGACTATTACCAGCCCGAGGCCTACATCGCCTCGAGCGACACCTTCATCGAGAAGGACTCGTCCATCAATGACGACATCGATCGACTGCGTCACTCGGCGACGGCGGCGCTCTTGACCCGTCGGGACACCATCGTCGTGGCGTCCGTGTCGTGCATCTACGGAATGGGCGATCCCGACGAGTACCGGGGACAGCTGTTGGAACTCCACGTCGGAGTCGACTACGACATGCGCAGTGTCTTGCGCCGCTTGGTGGACCTGCAGTACGACCGCAACGACATGAGCCTCGGCCGTGGAAATTTTCGTGTTCGGGGCGACACGATCGAGATACACCCCGCGTACGAGGAATCCGTTCTCCGGGTGGAGATGTTCGGTGACACGGTCGATCGCCTGACGATGATCGACCCACTCACCGGAGAGACCCTGCGGGAGTTGCCGGCGACGGTCGTCTTCCCGGCCACTCATTACGTCACCGGTGAGGAGCGAATGCGACGCGCGGTGGTGGGTATCGAGGCCGAGCTGCAGGAACGACTCGCTTTCTTCAAAGCCGAGGCAAAGTTGCTGGAGGCCCAGCGTTTGCAAATGCGCACCCAGCACGACCTCGAGATGATGCAAGAGGTCGGTTACTGCAACGGCATCGAGAATTACTCGATGCACATCGACGGTCGGTCACCCGGCGAACCACCCTTCACCTTGCTGGACTACTTCCCGAAGGATTACTTGTTGGTCATCGACGAGAGCCACGTAGCGGTGCCTCAATTGCACGGACAATTCGCCGGCGACCGCAGTCGCAAGGACATCCTGGTCGAACACGGATTCCGGCTTCCGAGCGCTCGGGACAATCGGCCGTTGCGTTTCGAGGAGGTCATCGAGAGGGTCAATCAATGCGTGTTCCTGTCGGCGACGCCGAGCCCCTACGAACTGCGGGAGTCGGAACAGGTGGTGGAGCAGATCGTGCGCCCGACGGGTTTGGTCGACCCGGAAGTCATCATCAAGCCCACGAAGGGTCAGATCGACGATCTGATGGAGCAGGTGACGAAGCGAGTGACGATGGGTGATCGGGTTCTCGTCACCACGCTGACCAAGAAGATGGCCGAGGCGCTGACCGTTCGCGGGCTGGAAGTCACCCTCGTCGAACACGGCAGGACCGTTCTCAAGACCCTCGACTCGCCCCTCGGCACGGTGGTGCAGGGCGAGTTGGAGCGGCACGGGGTGCGAGTCACGACCGGGGCCAGGGTCAGGGCCGTCGAACCGTGCGGCGACCGCTTGACGGTCGTCGGGGACGAATTTCGCCACGAAGCCGACTTGGTGCTGGTCGCGGTCGGCGTGCGGCCCCAGGTCGAGCTTCTGGTCGGGGCGGGTGCGGAGGTCGGGTTGAAGGGGTCGATCCGGGTCAACCGCCGGATGGAGACGGGCCTGCCCGGCGTGTACGCGGCGGGCGACTGCACCGAGACGTGGCACCGCCTGCTCGGCCGGAACGTCTACCTGCCGCTCGGCTCGACGGCCCACAAGCAGGGCCGGGTGGCCGGCGAGAACGCGGCGGGCGGGGACCGCGAGTTCGCCGGGACGCTCGGCACGCAAGTCGTCAAGGTGTACGGCCTGGCCGCCACCCGCACCGGGCTGAACGACGCCGAGGCCCGCGACGCCGGGTTCGACCCGCTGACCGTCCAGTCGCGGGCGTCCGACCACAAGGGGTACTACCCCGGTGCCGGCGAGCTTCACCTTCGCGTCACCGGGGACCGGAAGACGGGCCGGCTGTTGGGCGGGCAGATCGTCGGCCCCGTCGCCGGCGAGGTGGCGAAG
>SYCH01000155.1 GCA_005787025.1 Actinomycetota bacterium
ACGCGCGGAACCTTGTCGATGGAAGTGAGCTTCGCGCCCGCCATCGTGAACACGGCACCCACGCCACCGCGCAACGTGTCGGCCGTACCCGGCGCCGCCGATGGATCCCTTGTCGTCACATGGACCGCACCCTCGAACGACGGCGGCTCCGCGGTGTTGTCGTACGAAGCGACCGCCAGCCCCGGTGGTCGGTCGTGCACCGTCGCGGCTCCGACCACTACCTGCACCATCACCGGTCTCACCAACTACGACGCCTACACCGTGGCGGTCAGTGCCAACAACGCGGTCGGCACGTCGCTCGACGGAGTCGCTCCCGGTTCGGTGCGGCCCGGCTACCTCAACGACGCCTTCGCCACCCCGAAGGTGCTCCCTTCCGCCACCGGAACGATCATCGGTCGCAACACCAATGCCACCGCCGAGAACGGCGAACCGGCCCACGCCACCTCGACCGCCACCAAGTCGATGTGGTTCGAGTACACCCCCGCCAGCAACGGACAGTTCTCGATCGACACCTCGGGCTCGTCCTTCGACACCGTGCTGGCCGTCTACACCGGCAACGCACTGAACGCGCTCACTCTCGTCGCCGCCAACGACGACATCCGTTCGGGCCTCACCAGCGCGGTCTCGTTCACCGCCAACGCCGGCACCCGGTACCTCATTGTCGTCGACGGTTGGAGCGGCGCCTCGGGGAACATCTCGCTCAATTGGCTCTACGCACTGCCCTCTCCCCCGGCCGCGCCCACCAACGTTCGGGCCATCTCATCGCGACCCAACCAAGCCGAGATCAGCTGGACCGCACCCGCCAACACGTCGTATCCCATCACCGAGTACCTCGTCACGTCCTCTCCCGGTGGTCGCACGTGCACGTGGACCACGGGCCCGTTGGTGTGCAACGTCACCGGACTCACCGCGCAAGTGTCCTACACGTTCACCGTCGCGGCCAAGAACCTGGCCGGTTACGGTGCGGCCTCGTCGCCATCCAACAGCATCGTGCCGCGCTCGGAGAATTGGGTTCGCACGGCCGCCAACTCGTGGGGTGTCGACCGCATCGACCAGGCGAACCTGCCCCTCGACGGTGATCTCTCCACGGTGAACCGTGGAGAGGAGTCGATCGTCTTCGTCGTCGACACCGGCCTGAACGCGCATTCCGACTTCGCCGGTCGCGTGTTGCCCGGACGCAACTTCGCCCCGAACGCGAACGGGACCACCAACGTCAGCGACACCAGCGACTGTCAGGGTCACGGCACCCACGTGGCTTCCACCGCCGTCGGCACCGGATACGGCGTGGCCACCAGTGCGCAGATCGTGCCGGTGCGCGTGCTCGACTGCATGGGATCGGGTTGGGAAAGAGACATCCTTACCGCCCTCGATTACATCCGTACCTATCCGATGAGCGATCGACGCGGTGTGGTGAACATGAGCCTCGGCGGCGGGGGAAGCGCGGCCCTCGACACCGCCGTCACCAACTTGGTGAACGCCGGATTCGTGGTGGTGGTGGCCGCCGGCAACGACGGTGGTGACCTCGACCCCGCCGAACGTGATGCCTGCAATCACTCGCCGGCTCGCGTCGCGTCCGCCCTCACCGTGGGCGCCACCGACATCACCGACGCGCGCGCCTTCTTCTCCAACTCGGGTTCCTGTCTCGACCTCTTCGCGCCCGGCATGGACATCACCGCGGCCGCCTTCGACTCGTACTCCGACACCGACGTGAAGAGTGGCACCTCGATGGCTTCACCGCATGCGGCGGGGGCGGCCGCCATCGTGCTCACGTCGTACCCCACGGCCACGCCGGCTCAGGTCGCCGAATACATGCGCAACGATGCCATTCCCGGCATCATCCGCGACGCCGGCGCCGGATCACCCAATCGATTGTTGATGACGGCGCCCGGGACGATTCGTCCCGTGAACCCCACGCGCGTGTTCGACACCCGCAACGGCGAAGGTGGCGTTCCGGTCCGCAAGGTCGGCGGCGACTACGTGTTGCGCGTGCAGATGACCGGTCGCAACGGCGTTCCCGCCAACGGAGTCAGCGCGGTCAGCCTCAACGTGACGGTCACCGGCACCACCGGTGAGGGGTTCGTCACGGTGTTCCCGTGCGGCAATCTGCCCGACGCATCGAATCTGAATTACCGCGCCGGACAAACCACCCCGAACGCCGTGATCGCCTCGTTGTCGTCCACCGGCGAGGTGTGTTTCTACAGCTTCGCCCCGGTCGACCTGATCGCCGACCTGAACGGTGCCTTGCTCGATGGCAACGGATTCCGACCGATCTCGCCGTTCCGTATCGCCGACACCCGGCACGGATGGGGGGCGGGTGTCCCGCGCGCCAAGGTGGGCGACATGACCGAAACCGGAGCACATCTCGAGATCCCGATCCTCGGTTTCGGTCCGGTCCCCGCGTCGGGAATCTCCGCGATCGCGCTGAACGTGACGATCACCAACTCCGAAGCCCCCGACGCGGGCGGCTACGCCACGGTGTATCCGTGCGGCGCGCGACCGAACACGTCGAATCTCAACTTCAGCAGTGGTGAGAACGTGCCCAACGTCGTGATCTCTCCGCTCTCGGCGAACGGCTCCGTCTGCGTGTTCGTCTACGGACGCGCCGATGTCATCGTCGACGTGAACGGTGCCTTCCTCTCCGGCCTCGGCTACACCCCCCTCTCGCCCAGTCGCATCACCGACTCGCGCAACGGCATCGGGATGAGCGGTCTTTCGCCCATCGGTGCCGTGGACGGATCGGGGGCACCGCTCGAGATCTCGGTGTCCGGTTTGTCACCGTCCACATCACGACGTCTGGTGTCGGTCTCCATGAACGTCACCGCCATCGGCCTCGACGCCCACCCGGCGGGGGGCTACGTCACGGTCTATTCCTGCGGCGAACTCCCCAACTCCTCCAACCTCAACTTCGTGCCCGGCGAGATCACCCCCAATGCCGTGTTGGCGCCGGTCTCGGAGAGCGGAACGATCTGCCTGCACGTGTTCGGACGCGCGCACGTCATCGTCGACGTCAACGGAATCATCACCACCTCCGACTGAACAGGTCGGATCCGTCGCGTCGTCAAGGTGCGGGACGGTGGAACACGGCGTTGGTCACCGTGATCGCGATGACGTCACCATCGACGATCGCCGAGCCGTCGGCGATGATCGAATAATCATGGTTCTCGACGTCGACCTCCGTCGGCGCCCACACCAACGTGACGCGTGGGTTCGACGCGACGTTGGCCACTGTCGATCGTCCGGCCTGCGTCATCGTCACTCGTTCGCCGATGACCGCGCATTGCAACGCGACCACGTGCGCGCGCTCACTTCCCGCGGTGACGAGATACGCGAAGTCACGACCGACGAGACACTCCGACAACCGTGTCGGCTCGATACGAATGCTCAACGGCGAGTGCCCCAGGAATCCCAGTGGGTCATCTCGTTCGACGGCAGGCGGTGCGCCGGCTTGAAGTCGTCACCGGTGTAGTACGCGACCGGGAAGAGCACCGTCTGGGTCCAATCCTCGGGGATTCCGAGCATCTTGGACACGTCGGCCTCGGAGAACAGGTGAATGGTGGTCCAGGCGGTGCCCAACCCGCGAGCGCGCAACGCCAACATGAAACTCCAGGCGGCCGGCAGAATGCTGCCGTACGTGCTGGCTTGGGCGATCACCATCGGCACGTTCTCCACGCGCCCCTTCACGCACGCGATCACGAACACCGGAACCCGATCGAGGATGGAACCCAAGTACTCGGCCGATTCCATCACCTTGGGCATGACGTGCTCGCGCGGGTCACCCTCGGGCAGCGGCGGCGGATACCCCGAGCCGGCCATCACCTCGCCGCCCTTGCGGTAGATGTCGGCGATGGCGGCCCGCTTGGCCGGGTCGGTGATCACCACGAAGGCCCAGTTCTGGGCGTTCGTACCGGTGGGCGCCTGCATCGCGATGTCGATGCACTCGGCGATCACCTCGGGCTCGACCGGCCGATCCAGATCGAGGCGCTTGCGCACCGACCTGGTCGTGGTGAGAAGTTTGTCGGCGGCGGCACGATCGATGGTCATGGAGCGACTCTAGGGCATCCACGCTGGGCGAACGGGCGGCGGATAATCCTGAGTTGTCTTGTCGGGAATTGCCCGTAGCCTGTCGGCACCCGTCCCAAAGGAGCATCACCATGGCCATCCGTCTCGGAGACACCGCCCCCGATTTCACCGCCGACACCACGCAGGGAACCATCTCGTTCCACGAGTGGCTCGGTGATTCCTGGGGCGTTCTGTTCAGCCACCCCAAGGACTTCACACCGGTCTGCACCAC
>SYCH01000018.1 GCA_005787025.1 Actinomycetota bacterium
GGTGGAATCCTCGGTCTCGCCACTGCGATGGCTCATCACGCTCGTGTAGCGGTGGCGGGTCGCCAATTCGACGGTCTCGAGTGTCTCGGTCAACGAGCCGATTTGGTTGACCTTCACGAGCACGCTGTTGCCCACCTTGCGTTCGATGCCCATGGCGAGGCGCGCGGCGTTCGTGACGAACAAGTCGTCGCCGACCAATTGAACCTTGCTGCCCAATTCGGCGGTGAGAGCGGCCCAGCCGTTCCAGTCGTCCTCGGCCATGCCGTCGTCGATGGAGACGATGGGGTACGTCGCCACCAGTCGCGCCCAGTACTGCACGAGGTCATCGCTGGAGAGCACCTTGCCCTCGCCTTCGAGGTGATACCGACCGTCCTTGTACAACTCGCTCATCGCCGGGTCGAGGGCGATGGCGATGTCGGCGCCGGGCGTGAATCCCGCCGCCCCGATGGCGTCCACCAGAATGCGGATGGCGTCCTCGTTGGTGGCCAGGTTCGGCGCGAAGCCTCCCTCGTCGCCCACCGCGGTGCCGAGGTTCTTGCCGTGGAGAATCTTCTTGAGTTGGTGGTAGGTCTCGGTGCCCCAACGCAACGCCTCGCGGAAACTCGGTGCACCCACCGGCATGATCATGAACTCCGGGAGATCGATCGTGTTGTCGGCGTGCGCACCACCGTTGATGACGTTCATCATGGGTACGGGCAGGACGTGCGCGTTCGGACCACCGACGTAACGCCACAAGGGAAGGTCGAGCGACTCGGCGGCGGCCCGCGCCACGGCCAGGCTCGTGCCGAGGATGGCATTGGCTCCGAGACGGGCCTTGTTCGGCGTGTCGTCGAGATCCTTCAACACCGTGTCGACCATGCGCTGCTCGAGAGCGTCGCATCCGATCAATGCGCTCTCGATCTCGCCGTTCACGAAACCGACCGCGGTCAGCACACCCTTCCCGCCGTAGCGACGACCACCATCGCGCAATTCGACGGCCTCGTGCTCGCCGGTGCTGGCCCCCGAGGGAACCATGGCTCGTCCACGAGCACCGGACTCCAATTCGACCTCCACCTCGACGGTGGGGTTGCCGCGCGAGTCGAGCACTTCGCGTCCGGTGATGCTGATGATCTCGGTCATGCTCACAAACTAGTGAGCGAAACCGTTCACTCCCTCAGGCGCGGAGTCGTTGTTCAGCGTTCGCGCGATGCACGTTGGTCACTTCCCGCAGGACCACCTCGGGGTCCAGGCCCCGTCGCCGGCACTCGGCGACCACCGCCAGCAGGTGTTCGCCGACGTCGGTGAGTCGTTCGAGGTCCGCGACGGTCGTGAGGTTCGGGGACAGTGGAACTCCGGCCTTCTCGGCCTTCTTCAACACCGCGGCGGCGTATCCGAGGGATCCCGAGGACACCGGAACGCCGGCGAATGGTCCGTCGTCGAGTCCCTTGGCCCGCTTCTCAGCCGACTTGATGGCGTCCCAGGAGGCGACGAGGTCGTCGGACGTCTCGCCACCGAACACGTGTGGATGACGGCGCACCAACTTGTCGTTGATTCCCCGGGCCACGTCGCCCATGGTGAAGCGACCTTCCTCTTCGGCAATGGCGGCATGGAATTCGATCTGGTAGAGCAAATCACCGAGCTCTTCCATGAGGTGCTCGTCGGTGGAAGGGTCCTCGGGGTCGAGAGCGAGGATGGCATCGACCACTTCGTGTGTCTCTTCGAGCAGGTACGTGACGAGTGAGTGGTGGGTTTGCTCGCGGTCCCACGGGCATTGTTCGCGCAAGGTTCGTGCGAGGCGATGGAACGAGATGAGTTCCCGGCCGACGGGAGTCGCCAATGCCGGAACGTAAATCGAGGTGAGGTGATCGGCCTCGAGGGTCCGATCCAATTCGCTCCAACGAACGGTGACGACGCGTTCGTCGGGCAACCCGAGGTGGTGAAGGATCACCACCTCGCATTCATCGTTGGACGCATCGATCGTGTCCTCGGCGGCCAACTTGATCTCCGACAACACCCAGTTGGCGTGGCAGTGCGCCACCAACATGGGCCCACGGACGTCGGTGGCGGCGGTGGCGAACATGTGGCCATCGATCAGGGTGACCCGCTCTTCGACGGGGTCGATCCCGAGGCGGGCCCAGGCCATCTCGAGGAAGCCGATGGCCGGGTTGATCACGCACCGGACGCGGGGGTCGGCGATCAATTCCCGGACGGTACGCTCGAGGACGAGCGGCGATCCGGGAACCGCGTACAGGATCTCGCCGTGCTCGTGGGCCGCGGCGACCAAGGTCTCCACGATGGCGTGGTAGACGTCGTCGAACGAATCAGCCGATTCGTACAGATGGTCGAAGGTGGAGGCATCGGAGACCACGTGGGCACTGGGGTGAATCGCGGTGCGCAACCATCGGTGTCGGTGCGCCGCGATGCGGTCGAGGGTGTGTCGCGAGACGTACTCGGAACCCGCCGGACCGAGTCCGACGATCTCCACCACGGGTGGTCGGCTCGTCGACATCAGCCCACGGGGACGACGGTGCCGGTCGCGGGGTCCCACGCGCCGTACTCGGCCGAGACCCGAATCGAAACGGTGGACAACGCCTCACCGATCGCCGCCGCCACGACTGAACCACCGATCAGTTGGCCGATGTCGTCGGCCACTTCGTCGAACGGGCGAGGCAGGACGACGGCCCAACCCACGCCGGGGATCTCGAAGGGTGCGGACACCTCACCGATGGGGGTGGTGTCGAGGGCCGTGGCGAACTCCTCGGGTACCGAGGTGATCACCGATTCGTAAACGATGCAGGCGTTGCCTCCTTCGCCGACGAGAACACCGCCCTCGGTGGCGGAAGGATCGATCGACACCTCGGAGGCGACGGCGGCGAACGATTCACCGGCGGTGAGACGGAACGCCGCCAGATCGATGGTTTCGCGATCGTTGGTCAGGATGGCGCGCACGCAC
>SYCH01000156.1 GCA_005787025.1 Actinomycetota bacterium
CACATGGCGGCCAGGTACTCGACCGTGGACGCGTAGCCGTGTTCGCTGAGCCAGTCACGCGCCACTTGGTACTTCTCCTCGGGTGCCTCGCCCAGGGTGAACAACGCCTCGTGACATCCCATGTGCGCACCCTGCTTGGCGATGGCCAGCACCTCGTCGGGCGACAGGTACGGACTCTGCAGGCGCGCCGGCGGTTGGGCGAACGTGCAGTATCCGCAACTGTCTCGGCACAACATGGTGAGCGGGATGAACACCTTGGGTGAGTACGTCACCCGGCTGCCCGTGCGGGCATCACGGATGGCGCGCGCGCGGCGCATGATCTCGTCGAGGGGGAGATCGATCAACGCTCGAATGTTGTCGCTCGGCGCGGGGGGCTCGCTCGGCTGAGGGGTGCCATAAGGCCGTGGGGACGCCACGTTCACGGAAACGGTGGCACTACGGGAAACACTGTTGCGCTGGGGCGTCATGGGACGGCCTTTCGGAGACATCACAGTCGGGAAGGGATCCCGACGACACTCGGTTTTTGCCAGCGCACAACGGAAGTGCCGCGGATGCGAAAGAGCCGCGAAGCCCCCATGCTCGTGAAGTCCGCGTCACCGCGAGCCGCCCGAGCGGTCGTGCTGTGCCGAACTCTACTACGTGAAGAACCGGAAACTCCAGCGGGGTTCACGAACCGGTCGTGAACGCCTCGAGGATGTTCTGCGTGGCCACACCCACGCGGTGGCCGGTCCGGGCGATGTAGCCCAACTGCACGCCGCTCTCGGGATCACGCACCGCGAAGAACTGCTCGTGTCCGTGAACGTCGTCGACGAGCGCGGTCAATTCGGCGGTGCCGGAAAGCGCGTCGTGGGCGTAACGCGCGTTCAACACCTCGATGCCGACGTGATGAATGCCGGGTCCGTGGATTCGCATGTGGTCGGCCACGGCGGGCCCGGCCGCGGCCGATACCAACACGATGGTCACACCGCCGGTGACGAGCACCGCGATACCCGGTCGATCGGGATCGGTTGGTTCGGCGTGGAAGCCGAGATTGTCGGTGAAGTGCCTCACCGTAGAGGCGAGATCGTCGACCGTGACCACGACGTGATCGATGCGGGTGGCCACGGTGTCGAGGGCGGTGTGAATGTCAGTTGGCGTTCCTTGGCGGTTGTCGCGCACGGCCGACTTCTCGGGTGCGGCGTCGACACGGCGTCCGGCGACCTCGATGCGGTGGGTTTCGGCGAGCACCACCCGCATCACGTCCTCCACGAAATCGGGGTCGATGTCGGAATCGATGGCCAACTGACGTCGACCCTCCAGAACGTTGCGCACTCGCTCGGGCTGAATGATCGGAGTGTCGCTGTGCTCCTTGATACGAGCCACTTCGTGGCACACGGCGATGCGCTCGGCGAGAACCTCGATCAGGCGACGATCGAGTTCGTCGATCCGTCGGCGGAGGTCGGCGAGGTCGTTCACTCCTTGTGGGGCGTCCGCTTCTGACACGTCGTTCACGGTACTCCCTGACATGCGTGCGAACGCCGACCGTTTCGCCGTACGGGACGAGTGACGGGCCGAGCGACGGGGCGCGAGACGGGACGAGTGACGGGGCACCGTGGCAAGGGAAATGACACCTCGACAACGAAAAGGACCGGGTGCATGGCACCCGGTCCCGTTCGTACCTCGTGGTCAGCCGCGTGTCGGGCTGACTCGATCGTCAGGTCTGGGTCAGGCGACGCCCCACAGAGCCAGGAACTGGTCGGCGTAGCCTTCCGGTCCCTTCCAGTTCTGCAGCGGGCTGCCATCCAGGATGCTCTGGGCGGTGTCGGCGTCGTCCACGATCATCGTGGGCAACTGCTCGGCGGTCGCGCGCTCGGTGAACTCGTCACCAACCGCATCGAGCACCATGGCGTGAGCCATGACCCATGACGAGTAGGCCTTGGGGTTCGAGGTCCAGCCACGGTGGGTTCCCGCCACGATCTCCGACAGACCAGTGGTGTCGAAGTCGACACCGACCTGGGTGACCTGACCGAGCAGACCGGCGCTCTCGAGAGCAGCGGTCACACCGATCGGCAGAGCCGAGAAGGCGTAGGTGATGTAGTTGGTGTCGGGGTTCTCCTGGAGGTACGACGCGACCAGGTTCGGGATGTTCACGCCGATGTCCGGGATGGTGACGGGCAGCACGTCGAAGGTGCAGGCCGCGCAACCGGCGGCCAGCGTGTCGCGGATGCCCTCTTCCTCGGCCACGAGCACGGGGAACATCTGGATGTTCACCATGAGCACGTTGGCCGCGGCGCCACTGTCGGCGATGATGTAGTTGGCGATGTTCGCGCCAGCCTGGTACACCGCGTCGTTGCCGCTGATGGAGGTCAAGATGCCGTCGGCGGGAGCCTCACCGTTGTAGGCGAAGGCGAACTTGATGCCCGCGGCCACGGCGGCGTCGTACTGCTCCTGGAAGGCGGCAACCGGCGAGCCCGAGATGGAGATGTAGTTCGCACCCCAGTCAATGGCTTCTTGAACGCCCGCGCCGGGAGCCGCGCTCTCGACGTTGATGACTTTGAGTTCCCAACCGAGCGCCTCGGCGATGGCGGGCCAGTCCTCGCCTACTTCGGTGCAGCTGGGCAGTTCGCAGGCCAGCCAGGCGACCTTGAGGCCGGTCGGCACGGCGGCCGACGGACCGGTGGTCACGCCGATTTCGGTCGGGATGATGCGAAGCTCTTCGACGATGGCCTGAGCGGCGGCGACTTCGTCGCCTCCGGCCGGCGCCTCGGTGGACGGAGCCTCACTGGACGGTGCTTCTGTTGAAGGGGCCTCAGTGGATTCGCTCGAGCCCGAGTCGTCGCCACCGCAGGCGGCGGCCACGAGACCGAGAGCGAAAACGGCTGCGGCTACCCGACGGGTTCCTTTACGCATTTTCTCCCCTTTGATTGGTGTTGGCGCACACGTCGGGGGCTTGTTCACGAGACTGCTCACGCTTCCCCCTCAGTAAGCGAACTAATCCTACAATCAATTAGGGTGAGATGACCGACTTGGACGAAAGTCCCACGGTCGGTCAGGCTGGTTTTGTTCAGGCTGGTTTCGAACTGAATGTCGTCGACACCGGACGGGTTCCCGCGCGGGGGCGTCGGGACAGGAGTAGGGGAACGGGAATGTCGAAGATTCTGCAGATCTGGTCGCTGTCCAAGACCTTTCCCGGCCAGTTGGCCCTGAACGACGCCACATTCGACGTGGAAGAGGGCGAAGTTCACGCCCTGGTTGGCCAGAACGGATCCGGAAAGTCGACCCTCATCAAGGTGCTGGCTGGATTCCACGACCCGGATCCGGGGCATCACGTCACGATTCGCGACGATCTGTTCGCCATGGGCAGCACGCAGGCCGCCCACGAGGCCGGAATCCGTTTCGTCCATCAGGACCTCGGTCTGGTGGAGGCCGTCAGCGCCGTCGAGAACCTGGCATTGGGCTTCGGCTACCGCACCGGTTTCGCTCGTCGCATCAAGTGGCGTGAAGAGACGGCGCGCGCCAAGCAGGCTCTGCTCGATCTGGGCTTCGACATCAACGTGCGTGTTCCGGTGGCCATGCTCAGTGGCGCCGAACGCACCGGAGTGGCCATCGCGCGCGCGTTGCAGGATTCCGAACATAACATCTCGATCCTCATTCTCGACGAGCCCACCGCGTCGCTTCCCGGCGCCGACGTGGACCGCCTGTTCGAGGCGGTGCGACGATTGAAGGCCCGTGGTATCTCGGTGGTGTTCGTGTCCCATCACCTGGAGGAAGTGTTCGAGATCGCCGATCGCGTGACCGTGTTGCGCGACGCGCGGGTGGTGGCCACCCGCAACACCTCCGAGCTCGACATGTCGGCGCTCATCGAATTGATCGTCGGCCACAAGGTGACTGCGGCGTCCGTCGATCGCACGATCGACGCCAGTTCGCCCCCGCGCCTCGCGGTATCGGGTCTGACCGGACTCGGGCTGAACGACGTCTCGTTCGAGGTGCGCCCGGGCGAGGTTCTGGGCGTGGCCGGGTTGACCGGTTCGGGACGCGACACGTTGATTCCGTCGCTGTCGGGGGCCATCGATCGATTCGGCGACGTCATCATCGACGGCGTCTCCTTGCCACCGGGCGATCCCGGCGTCTCCATCGCCTCCGGCTTGGCGTTCGTTCCGGCGGATCGGTTGCGCAACGGCATCATCTCGATGATGAGCGTGCGCTCGAACACCACCATCGCCGACGTGAAGCGCAACAAGACCGGGCTGCGGCTGAACCACAAGAAGGAAAAGGCCGAGGCCAACGAGTGGATCCGCAGCTTGTCGGTGGTGACCACCGGCAGCGAGGCGCCCGTCAGCACCCTGTCCGGTGGAAATCAGCAAAAGGTGATGATGTCGCGCAGTTTCCGACTGAATCCCAAGGTTCTGTTGTTGGACGAGCCCACGCAGGGGGTCGACATCGGGGCCAAGGAAGAGATCCACACGTACGTCGACTCGGCCGCCGCGTCGGGTTCGGCCGTGGTGGTGGCGTCCACGGACTCCGCCGAGTTGGCGCGACTGTGCGATCGCGTGATCGTGATGCACAGGGGCGCCATCGTGGACATCGTGTTGCGAAACGGTGGTTCCGGTGCCGGATCCATGGCCGAGCGCATCGATCAAGTGTTGTTGGCCGGTTCGAGCCTCGTGGCTCACAAGTGAACGCAAGTATCCAGAGCGAGGGGAAAGAGATGTCAGGAAACACGGAAACCGCGACCGCTGCCGCCCGTCCCGTGGGGGCCCCGCAGAAGTCGTTGCTGGCCAAGTTGGGATTGGATCGCTTCAGCGCGCTGTACCTGTGGGGCGCCTTCATGGTGATCTTCGGAATCTGGAAGACCGACACGTTCCTCAGCGTGGCCAGTGCGAAGTTGATCATGGGCGAGAACGTGGCCGTCGGAATCCTGGCGCTGGCGTTCCTCATTCCGTTCTGCGCATCGACGTTCGACCTCTCCATCGGATCGGTCATGTCGTTGTCGGTGGTGATCACGTGTTTCCTCTCCGATGAGAAGAGTCGGTCGTTCAACATGCCGGTGGGCTACGCGGCCCTCATCGCCGTGCTGGCGTGCATGTGCGTCGGGGTGATCTCCGGATTCGTGGTGGTCAAACTGAAGGTGAACTCGTTCATCGCCACCCTCGGCATCGGCCAGGTCGTGAGTGCGATCGTGTTGAAGCTGTCGTTCAACCGTCAGATCACGGGCACGTTCTCGAGCACCTTCGAGCGTTTCGGTCGTGGCGATCTGTTGGGCATCCCGGTGGTCTTCTATTACCTGGCGGTACTCGGCTTGATCTGTTGGTTCGTCCTCGAGCACACGCCGGTCGGACGCTTCATTTATGCGACGGGTGGAAACCCCGAAGCGGCACGACTGGCTGGTGTGCGTACGAACCGCATCGTGTGGGGATCGCTGATCGCGTCGTCGACCATGGCGGGCATCGCCGGCGTGGTGTTGAGCGCCAAGGTGGGCTTGTTCACCTCGGCGACCGGACCGAATTACCTCTTCCCGGCCATCGCCGCGGTGTTCTTCGGTGCCTC
>SYCH01000157.1 GCA_005787025.1 Actinomycetota bacterium
CCCACCTTGAACGCCGGGATCGGCGAGGTCGGCGTCAGCAACACGTCGGCCGTGGCGTACGCGCGCGCGAAATCGTCACTGATGAGACGGCGCACCTTCAGGGCCTTGCCGTAGTACGCGTCGTAGTAGCCAGCGGACAGCGCGTAGGTGCCCAACATGATGCGGCGCTTCACCTCGTCGCCGAATCCGGCCGCGCGCGTGGCCATGTACATGGAGTTGGTGTCGACCGCGTCGACCCGACGCCCGTAGCGAACACCGTCGTAACGAGCCAGGTTGCTGCTGGCCTCGGCGGGAGCGATGAGGTAGTACGCGGTGAGCCCGTACTTCAGCGACGGCAGTTCCACGTCGACGATGGTCGCGCCAGCGGCGCGCAACGCGTCGAAGGCCGCTTCGAGGCGACCCAACACGTCGGGGTCCGCGCCCTCGGGCATGTCGGTGATACGACCGATGCGCATCCCCTTCACGTCATGATCGAGGACGGACAAGAGATCGAGCGGTCCCTGCGGGATGGACGTGGAGTCCATCGGGTCGTGTCCCGAAATGGACTCCAGGATCAACGCCGAATCGCGCACGTCGGCCGAGAACGGACCGATCTGATCGAGGCTGCTGGCGAAGGCCACCAAGCCGTAACGACTGACGGTGCCGTAGGTGGGCTTCACGCCCACCACACCGCACAACGCCGCAGGCTGACGGATGGAGCCGCCGGTGTCGCTCCCCAGGCTCACCGGAGCGAACGCGGCGGCCACGGCGGCGGCGCTTCCACCGCTCGATCCGCCGGCCACGCGCGAGGTGTCGCGCGGGTTCAAGGTGACGCCGAACGCCGAGTTCTCGGTGCTCGAACCCATCGCGAATTCGTCGAGGTTCGTCTTGCCGACGGACACCGCACCCATCGCGGCCAGGCGCGACACCACCGTGGCGTCGTACGGGGGCTTCCAGCCCTCGAGAATGCGCGACGAGCACGTGGTGGGCACGCCCCGCGTGCACATGTTGTCCTTGAGCGCAATCGGCACCCCGGCGAGCGGCCCCGGGTCGCGACCGGCGGCCACCAGGTCGTCGATGCGCGTGGCGGCGGCACGAGCTTGGTCGGCCGTGACCAGATTGAACGCGTGGATGTCGGTCTCGCGCTCGGCGATGCGGCCGAGATGCTCCTCGAGGACGTCGATGGCCCGCACCGAACCGGCCCGCACGGCCGCGGCGATCTCGAAGGCGGTGGTGGGAGTCGAACTCATGGTCAGCCGTCCAATCCGATGATCGGCGGCACGCGGAACCGTCCGTCCTCGGCGGCGGGGGCATTGGCCAACACCTCGTCACGATCGAGGCTGGGCGCCACCACGTCCTCGCGGAACACGTTCGTCGACGGATACGGCTGCGTCATCGGGGCGACGTCGGACAGATCGAGGGAATCGATGTCGGCGAAATGCTCGAGCATCCCGGCCAACTGTCCGGTCATGCGGGTGATCTCATCGTCGCTCACGTCGAGGCGGGCCAAGCGGGCCACCTTGGCCACGGCGGCGGCGGAGATTCTTTCGGAGGGGGTGTCGGGCACGAGTCCCAATGCTACGAGCCGGACAGGTGGACGAGCACCGCGGATTCGGGCCACATGACCGGTGGCACGAGACCGACATCGCGCAGAAACGCGCCGGACAACCGTTGCGGTCGTCCCGCCAACGAATCGGCGAGCCACGCCGGCTGATCCACGGCCGTTCCCGGAACGGGGACCGCCACTCGGGTCAGCGGGACCATGTTCACCGTGTAGTCACGCTCGGCGTCGAGTCCGAGGATCCGCCACGTCGGTGGCACCGGAGCCTGCGCGGTGGTCAACTGCACGTACGCGACGAGGGCCTCGGACCGGTCGGTGGCGATGACGCCGTGCGACAACGCCGAACCACCGGTCAGCTCGAAGGTCTCGAAACGGGCGGAATCCCCCGAGTGGATCAGTGCTCGGAAACGTTTGTGCACGGAGACGACGTGGGACAGATCCGCCAACTCGTCCTCGCTCATGGCCGTGACATCGGCTTCGATGCCCATGTGCCCGAACATCGCGGTGACGCCGCGCAACGCCATCGACAGACGTCGACCCGTGGTGTGCGAACGCGACGGACCCACGTGCGAACCCATCACCTCGGCCGGGATGATCATCGAGGCACCTCGCTGGATGAGTTGACGCTCCAGGGCGTCGTTGCAATCGCTCGTCCAGACTCGCTCGGAACGTCGCAGGATCTCGTGGTCGACGCGACCACCGCCCGAGGCACACGATTCGAACTCGACATCGCGATGACGCCGACGCAACTCGTCCAACATCGCGTACAGGGCCTTCGTCTGCGCATGGGTGATCGCGGTGCCGTCGCCACCACTGGCCTGCACGTGCCAACGGTTCATGTCCCACTTCACGTACGAGATGTCGTGCCCGGCGAGCAGCGCGTCCAGAGCCGACAACACGTGTTCGAAGGCCTCCGAATTGGTGAGATCGACCACGTGTTGCCGACGCCCCATCACCGGTTCGTATCCAGCGGTCGTGGCGGCCCATTCGGGGTGGGCGCGCAAGAGGTCGCTGTCGGGATTGGCCATCTCGGGTTCGACCCAGATGCCGAACTCCATGCCCAGATCCCGAACGTGGGCGATCAAGGGCGCGAGACCGTGGGGGTACACGGCGGACGACACCGTCCAATCACCGAGTCCCGTGTGATCGTTGCGGCGACCGCCGAACCAACCGTCGTCGAGGACGAACCGCTCCACTCCGACCGCTGCCGCCACCTCGGCCAACCGACGCAGACGCTCCTCGTCGTGCGCGAAGTACACGGCCTCCCAGGTGTTGAGGTGCACGGGTCGCACTCGACCCGCGTTCGCGGGTAGCCGCCGACGACCCTCACGATGGAACGCGCGCGAAACAGCGGTCAAGCCCGAATCCGAGTAGACCCCGATCACGTCGACCGCGGACAACGTCTCGCCCGAATACACGCACATCTCGCCGGGGTGGAACAACTCGCCGGCCTGCACGTAACGACGCCCGTCGGGCATCCATTCGGCGTACATCGAATGGTTGCCGCTCCACGCCGCGTGGATCCCCCACACCTGCCCGCACCATTCGCCCGCGGTGGACTCCATCGCGAACAAGTACGGAGGGTGCTCGTGAGACGTTCGTCCCACCCGGTTCTCGCTGGTCCACGCGCCGTAGGGCCACCCGAATCGTTGCAATTGCAACTCTCTCGACCAGCGACCGGTGAACACCCCGAGTTCGGTCGCCTGACTCGCGATGGGCAGTGTCACCGTGAACGAGTTCAGCATCACCGGCGAATCCGAGTTGTTGCGAAAGTCCGCCGACGCGGTCAGGACCCCGTCGTCGGCCAGATGCAATCGACCGGTGATCTCGGATTCGGAGACCTCGTCGATCGCCCGACCCTCGAGGACCACCCCTCCTTCGACGCGCGCCACGGAGTGACCTCCCGCTCGAAAACGTGGCGACCAATGTCGACCGCCTCGGCGGTGAACCTGCAGACCCGGACGTCCCGCGAAACCGTCTCCGTGCATCGGCACCAAGGAGATCGGAGCGACGACGTCCATCGTCCCGTAGGTTCGAAGGCCGCCTTGCCACCGCGATGGAACCTCGTTCAACGGCGCGCCCCAGTGCAGGATCACGGGAATGCCCGCCGAAACGTCGACCACCACGCTCGTGGAGTCGGTGCGCAGGTGCTCGATCGACTGGTGCACGGACTCAACCTAACGGGCGGCAAGAATGACGCCGTGCCCGAGAGTCAGCCCCGCATCGACCCGGTTCTCGGGACCACGGTCCACATCGTGGGGGGCCGCCAGAGCCGACCCAACCTGCCCGACAACCGCTCCGCGACCGCGTGCCCGTTCTGTGTCGGTGGCCTCGAGGCACCCGACCCCTACGAGACCCGTTGGTTCGTCAATCGCTGGCCCGCCATGGACGGCGATCGTTGCGAGGTGATCTTGTACTCGCCGGACCACGACGCCAGTTTCGCCTCGCTCGGCGTGGACGGCATCGGCCGCGTGATCGACCTGTGGGTCGAACGCACCGAGACCCTCGGTGCGCGCGACGATGTCGATTTCGTCCTCGTGTTCGAGAACCGGGGAGCCAGCATCGGCGCCACCATCTCTCATCCCCACGGGCAGATCTACGCCTACGACCACGTTCCGCAACGAAGCGCCCGCTTGCTGGGCCCGAACGGGTGGACGCCCACCGACGACGACCGTCTCGTCGTCGTCGGGAACGACACCATGACCGCGGCCGTTCCCCTCGCACCCGTGTATCCCGTCGCGGTCACCATCGCACCGCGAGTCCGTGTCGGTCGACTGAGTGAACTGGATGGCACGGCCCGTCGGGATCTGGCGAGCATTCTCGCCGACGTGCTCACGCGATTGGACCGGCTCCACGGCGAACCGATCCCCTACATGCTGTGGGTGAACCAGCGACCTTTCGCCTCCGGGTTCGACGACGCCTGGTTGAACATCGAGATCGTGTCGCCATGGCGCGCGGCGAATCTTCCCCGTTACATCGCGGCCGCCGAGATCGGTGCCGGCGAGTATTTCAATCCGGTGGTGCCGGAGGATCTCGTGGTTCGGTTGCGCGAGTTGCGCGATTAGCCCACGAAGGGCGCGAACACCGGCGGGCGCTTGTCGAGGAACGACTGCACGCCCTCCTGGAAGTCGGCCTGCTTCACCGATTCGTTCATGAGGTTGATCGCGTCGGTGGTGGACGCGTCGGCGTCGCGCAACCAGTCGCCGTAGACCTGACGCTTCATCGTGGCCCAACTGGCCGGGCAACAGTTCACGGCCATGTCGTCGGCGTACGCCATCACCTTGTCCATCAACTCGTCGGCCGGATGCACCGCGTTGATCAGACCCATGCGTTCGGCTTCGTCGGCGGTGATGACGCGACCGGACAAGAGCAGATCGAGGGCTCGGGCCGAACCGATCAGACGCGGGAGCGCCCACGACGATCCGTACTCGGCGATGAGACCACGGCGACTGAACGACGTGGTCAACTTGATGCCACTGGCCGCGAACCGCAGATCGCAGAAGACGGCCAACACGAAGCCCACGCCCGCGGCGGCCCCGTTCATGGCGGCGATGACGGGCTTGGGATACGACAACAGATCGCTGAACCGACCCGCACCGGTGGCCGGACCGGCCCCTCCCGCGGGGTTGGCGCGAATC
>SYCH01000158.1 GCA_005787025.1 Actinomycetota bacterium
ACGACTGGTGAGCACCGCGCCTCCGTCGAGGCTGTAGAGCGAGATCAATCCCGAGATCACCGCGATCATGACGAAGACACGGATCCATCGTGCGTATCCGCGCACGGCTTGGGCCACGTCCTCGTCCCCCGGACCGACCAGTACCGTTTGACCGAGCACCAGGAGGCCACCGAACCAGAGACCGATCGACAGCGTGTGCACGATCCCCGACGTCACGCCGAGCAGCGAGAACTCGTCGATGGTGCGGGTGAACGCGAAGGTGGCCATGGCCGCCGCGGGAAGTCCGACCGCGAGCGGCTGTGATTGCGGGTCGAGCAGTCTCTCGGGGCGCGCGACGATGATGAACGCCCCGGCCACGAACACCACGCGGGCGAAGGCCGAGATACCGCTGGCGTTGTCGAACAAGTCACCCCAGCCGAACGGGCTGATCGCTGCTGTGACGCTCTTGCCGCTCATCAGACAGGTGCGCAGGACGGCCACGAAGTAGTTGCTGACCAGAGCGATGACCCACACCGTGCGGAGGTAGCGACGCACGTTGATGTAGTCGACACCCTCGGGCCAGGCCATCACCATGAACGCGGCGGCGCCGAACAAAGCGGCCAGCGATGCGTAGGCCACCACCCGGGCCAAGCCGAGTGGTCCACTGACGGGTGGCGGGTCGGTGGCCAACATGCCGCCGTCGGAATCGTCGGTGACCGCGTCGGTGGGATCGGCGGTGTCGGGGTCGAGAACCTCGAACGAAAAGCCCCCGGTGGCCACTTTCCCGTCGGCTTGGGGCACCGAGTAGGTGACGTTGCAGGTGCCCACCGGCAGAGCCGCGGTGAGCGGGGCGATCAGTGAGATGCCGTCGGCGCCCACCGAGACGGTGCCGATCGGTGCCGGATTGCCTTCGCACACCGCGGTGAGAACGGCGTTGTTGGGAACCGCGGCGCTGAAGGTGGCGGTGATTTGCGTGGGAGAGGTGATGAGCTTCTCGCCGTCGGCGGGGCTGGAAGTGACGAGGGTGGTCTCGGCCGCGGCGGGGGCGGCCGACATCAACAGAACCGAGCCGAGACCCAAAGCGACGGCGGCCAAGCGCCTCCACACCCGACGACGGGACGGCCCGTGGGTGCGTGCGGTTGGACGGTCGATGACGTTCGGCATGATCGTGCTCTACGGTAGTTTCCCGACCCGCCAGAACGGGGGCAAGCAGGGCTTCCACCCCACCACTACAGTCGGAGTCGATGGTCGCCCAATCCCTCTACCGCCGGTATCGGCCGCAGCGCTTCAGCGAACTGAAGGGCCAAGAGCACATCGTCCGGGCGCTCAAGAACTCCGTCGTCAACTCCCGTGAGGGTCACGCCTACCTGTTCTCCGGCCCTCGTGGCACGGGCAAGACCACCACGGCGCGAATCCTGGCCAAGGTGCTGAACTGCAACGGCCCGGTCGACGGCGAGCCCTGCTGTGCGTGCCCGTCGTGTCTGGCGGTGCAAACCGGCAACAGTTTCGACGTCATCGAACTGGACGCGGCCAGCAACAACGGAGTGGCCGACATCCGCGAAATCATCGCGTCGGCGTCGCTCGGTTCGCCCGGCCGGCATCGGGTCTTCATTCTCGACGAGGTGCACATGCTGTCTAAGAGTGCCGAAGCGGCTCTCTTGAAGACGCTCGAAGAGCCTCCGCCGGGCGTGGTCTTCGTGCTGGCCACCACCGATCCGCAGAAGGTCGGCGAGACCATTCGCAGTCGTACCCAGCATCTGCAGTTCCATTTGCTTCAGGAATCCGAACTGGAAGAGCACGTGCGCTGGGTGGTGGCCGATGCCGGACTCGACGTGTCACCCGAGACCATCGAAGCGGTGGTGCGGCAAGGCGCGGGATCGGTGCGCGACACGTTGTCGGCGCTCGAGTTGGCCGTGGCGGTCGGGGGCATCGCCGAGGAAGCCACGCCGGTCGACGAGTTCGTGGAAGCACTCGTCGCCGACGACGCCGGCCGTTTGCTGGCCGCGGTGGCTCAGTCCGTGTCGTTGGGTCGCGAACCACGTTCCATCGTCGACGACCTGGTGGCGCATCTACGGGATTGCTTCCTGTCGCAGATGGCTCCCGAGTTGGTGCAGTTGTCCGAACGTCGTTCCGCCGAGGTGGGCGATCAGGCCCAACGGCTGGGAACGCCCCGCGTGGTCAAGATCATCGAGACCTTGGGTCAGACCATCAACGACATGAAGGGTGCGCCCGATCCGCGGGTCGTGCTCGAAGTGTCGTTGGTCAAACTCGTGCACCGCGAATTGCAGATGGGTGTCGAAGCCTTGATGGCGCGCATCGAACGGCTCGAGCGCGAGATCGAGAACCGTCCCGTCATTGCGCCCGCCCCCGTGAATCCGTCCACCGGCCGTGCGGTTCTGGGCGGACGGGTGAAGGACCCCAGCACACCCACGCTCCGAGCGGAAACTCCCGCGCCGGTGCCGGAACCGACGACGTCCGTCGCGCCGCCACCCGCGGCCTCGACCGATGCGCCGGTGACGGCGACCACGACGAGTGCGGCCGACGTGGTGACCAACTGGTCGACTGCGGTCATCAACGAGATGAAGGGCATGCGTCGGGCGGTTGCTCAAATGGCCAAGCCCGCGCACCGCGACGGCACCATCGTGTTGGTGGTCGACAACGAACACGCCGCCAAGCGCGTGAAGGAATATCTCACCGACATCACCGACGTCGTGCATCGCGCCGGAGCCGGAAAGTGCCCCGTGATCATCGAGAC
>SYCH01000159.1 GCA_005787025.1 Actinomycetota bacterium
GGGTAACCCAGACCCTGCCAGAGGCGCAACACATCGCCCAATGGCGCCCGGGCACAATCGTCAGGACGAGGAAACTCGTCCACGAAGGCCTGCCACTTCGGCAGGACTCGATGCACGCCGGTTTGCTGCAACATCACCTCGCTGACGAGCACCAGCCACGGATCACGGGTGTCACGCCACGGCAACTGCCGCAGACGCGGGGTGATCCACGAAAAGACGGCCTCGTGAAGGTCCATCACTGATCACGTCACGGGTTTCGTCACGGATCACGTCGCGAACATGGACTCAGGCGTCGCCCCAGGCGCTGTCGCCGTCGTACGGGCGCTGACGCGTCGGCGCGAATTCGCGCTTCCACACCATCACCCGACGACGGAAATAACACACTTCCTTGCCGTCCTGGTTGAAACCCTTGGTCTCGACGGTCACGATGCCGCGGTCGTTCTTCGATTTGCTCTCCGCCACGTCGAGCACCCGCGTCTCGG
This sequence comes from Actinomycetota bacterium, assembly GCA_005787025.1. Classification (GTDB taxonomy): domain Bacteria; phylum Actinomycetota; class Acidimicrobiia; order Acidimicrobiales; family Ilumatobacteraceae; genus Casp-actino8. Next base: position 483 of record SYCH01000159.1, read on the forward strand.
CGTGGATGGTGTCGCCGTGGAAGGTCGGGAACTTGTGCTGCAGGGTTTCGACCTCGAGGTTGGCGATGGCCGCACCACTGACGTCGGGGACACTCATTCCCAATACGAGCGAATACACGAGGTTGCCGACCACCACGTTGCGACCCTGCACGCTGTTGGCGGCGAACCAATCGTTCGTGTGCAACGGGTGATGGTTCATCGTGATCATGCAGAAGAGATGATCGTCGTACTCGGTGATGGTCTTGCCGGGCCAGTGTCGGTAGACGTCGCCGACGGTGAAGTCCTCGAGGTGACGACCAAAGGGGCGCTCATGAACGGTCATGGCCCGAAACTACCCTCTGTCGGCCGATGGACTGCCATCGTCGGGGAGTCGACCATCGTCGATCCGGGGTCCCTCGTCATCGAACATCCCCGGATCGACCGCGCCCGACCACGGCGACAACGACTCGGCTTCCAGTTCGTCGCGCTCGCGTCGCTCTCGCTCACGACGCTCGGCCAGCATCCGTTCCGTTTGTGCCTCGTCGCGCGCCGAGGTGGACGGTGAGTTGATCTGGCCGGTGCGCTCCCTGGCCGGGTAGCGCTCGGAGAAGTCGAGGATGTTCTCGTCTTCCACGCCCGCGGTGGCCACCACGTCGCGCAATGGTTCCAATTGCTGTCGAGAGATGGCCCACGGCCCCACGCGCAACGACAAATACATGCCTCCACCGATGAGGATCGGCAACCAATACTGGGCGATGCGATAGGACAACACGCCCACCACCACCGTGGCGCGAGGTAATCCGAAACCCACCAGTACCGGAACATAGGTGGCCTCCACCACACCCAATCCGCCCGGGGTGATGGGGATGGCGGCCAGAACATTGGCCAAACCGAACGCCACGATCAATCCGTCGATGGACACCGAGCCCCCGAACGAACGCAAGAACACCCACAGCGCCGCGGCATCGATCAACCAGTTGGCCATGGCCCATCCGACCAGCCGACGCAACATGGCACGGTCCGCCGAAAGTTCCTGCATGCGACCGCCGATGTGGCGCACCGCCTCACCGGCGCGGTCCTCGTTCAGGTGTAGGCGACGAGCGATCGAGCGGAGCAGACGTTCCGACCGTTCCTGTCCTTCGATCAGACCGAAGATGATGGCCACCGCGATTCCCATCAGGATGATCCCGGCGACCGCCGCCGTTCCGTACACCGGGTTCACGCCGCGAATCGGAATGGAGACGATGAGTCCCGACCACAAGATGAGATTCAGTACCACGGCCGAGGCCAAGCCCGATGTCGCCAACGCGAAACCGGCGTCCGGGCCCGGGACACCGGCAACGGTGAGGAGCCGATAACCGAGCGCCGATCCGGCCGCACTGCCCCCGGGCACCAAACTGGACAATGCACGCGTCGACAACTGGATGCGGAACAAACGCCAGGTGGAAAGATGATCAGCCACCGGACCGAGCGCCGCCTTGGTCATCGCCGAGTAGCAAAACAGAGCGATCAACTCGAGAGCCAGACCGAGCGCCAGCAGACTTGGTTCGACTTCGGTGAGCTGGTCGAGCGCGTTGCGTAAACCCGGAATGTTGAGGATCAAGAAGTAGACGACCGCCAACGAGGCCAGAACCTTCAAGGTGCGAATGATGGCCCGGCGACGCACCCGCCGGCGAAGGGCACCGGAGTCGTCGGCGACAGCCCCAGCCCCTCCAAACATGCTCCATTCCTAGCAGTTTCGGGGTGGTTCCCCGCGAACATCGCTCCCGGAACTACTCGGTGACGGCGAACGACTCGACGATGGACGTGAGGTGACGATCGAGTTCGGGATGCGTCTCGGCGATCCACTTGCCCAAGTGCACCACCACGAGGTCACGGGTCGGATCCACGATGATGCGCTGACCCTCGTAACCGAGAGCGGCCATGGTCTCGGGTCGGGCATTCCAGTTCCACCAATGCCACGAGTACCCGTGCCCGCTCTCGGGATCGACGGCGTGCATGTCGCCGACAGTCGCCACCCACGACTCGGGAACGATCTGCCGGTCTACCCATCGTCCGCCACGGAGGTACAGATATCCGAAGCGGGCGAAATCGCGCGCGGTGGCGTACACGTACGACGAACCGATGAAGGTGCCCACGGCATCGAATCGGGGGGCCGCCGAGGTCATGCCCAACGGGTCGAACAGTCGATCGTGCAGCAACGACTGCATCGCCTCTCGACCACCCATCAGATCACCAACGACCGAGCAGATGATGTTCGTGGTGCCTGACGAATAGGACCAGTTCGAGCCGGGTGCATGCGACGACGGTCGTGCCCGCGCGTAGGCGGCGACGTCTTCGGCACCCTCGCCGAACAACATCGCGATCACGTCCGATCTCGAAGTCCCCGACTCGTCGACGATGTAATCCTCGACGAAGTCCAACCCATCGCGCATGCGCAACAGATCGCGCAAGGTGATCGATGCACGAGGCGACGCCTCCCATTCCGGAATACTCACGGGAGCATCGATGTCGATCCGCCCTTCGTCCACCAGAATTCCGACGATCGCGTGCGTGATGCTCTTGGCCATGCTCCAGGAGATGAGGGTGGTGTCACGATCGACGGGTCCACCCGGACCGAAAACGGTATCGGGTTGGTGCCCGTACCGCTCGCGAACGATGCGACCGTGATGCACGACGGCGGTCGCGAGGGAGATCCCGGGTGGATCGCCTCCCTCGCCGAACAATTCGTCGAGGGAGGCGTCCATGACCCCGACGTTCACCGCGGCATCCGGCGGCGCCGTCTCCCAGTCATCGCTCGGGAACAGGTGCTCGCTCACAGCGTGCTCCGCTTCGCCGTCACGTCGAGGTCGCGCAACTTGCCATCGACCACCGGAGCCGGACCTGTCGCGAGGTCGACGGCACGAACAACGTCGTCGGTCACGTTCACCAACGCTCCGGCCGACTCTTTCACGAAACCCGAATCGATCATGTGGTCGATCGCAACCATCAACGGTGTGAAATATCCGGCCACGTTCAAGAACACCACCGGCTTGGCGATGAGCCCCAGTTGATTCCAGGTGAGGATCTCGAAGACCTCGTCGAGGGTGCCGAGGCCACCCGGCAACACGATGAACCCATCCGACAGCTCGTCCATACGGGCCTTGCGCTCGTGCATCGACGACACCACGTCCAGATGATCGAGGCCCACATGGGCGGTCTCGGCGCGCACCAGGTGCTCAGGGATGACGCCGTGCACCCGACCCCCGGAATCGAGCACCGCATCGGCCACCAGCCCCATGAGACCGATCCGACCGCCGCCGTACACCAGACCCACACCGCGACCGGCCAGTTCACGACCGAGGTCGGCGGCCGCCTCGGCGAACCGGGGATCGCTTCCCGAACTGGACCCGCAATAGACGCAAAGCGACGGGGTTCCCGACGTCGAGCCCGAATCCACCGAATTTTCCACCAGAACATCGTCGCACAAAGGTGACCATTGACCATCGTGGGCGCCCCGGGCGCAGAGTCCCGACTTCCCGTGGTCCCGGGGGTGATCGGTAGCGTTCGGAGGGTGAACGGAACAACCCGCCCCCAGATCTCCCCCGACCTGCAGTCCGCCGCCGAGGTCATCGATCTCTCCTCGCGCGCCATCGGGAAAGCCTTGCGCCATCTCTCCTCCATTGGAGGCGCCGACGTTCATCAAGTCCTCGCCTACGACTTGGCTCACGCTGCGTCGGCCGTGGAGACCGCCCGCTCCTTGCTCGACTACGGCGCCAAGGGTGACCACGAGGGTCTCATCACCTGCGCCTACACCGCCGACATGGCGCACGATCTGATGACGAAGTTGATCGGTCGCGAATCGTTGTGGGGACTGGAGCCGAATCCCCTGGCCACTGCCGTTCCTTTCATCTCCACGTACCGTGACCCGGAGTTCGTGGCCTCGTTGGCCGACGTGCAGGGACCACGTCACCTCGATGACGACTTCGAGATGGTGCAGGACACCTTCCGTTCGTTCGCCGAGAAGGTCATCGCCCCGCGCGCCGAGCACGTGCATCGCTTCAACGAGGACGTCCCCGAGGAGATCATCAGTGGTCTGGCCGACATGGGTGCCTTCGGTTTGTCGGTGCCCGTCGAGTACGGCGGATTCTCCGAGGGCGGTGAGGGCGAGTACGTCGCCATGGTCGTGGCCACCGAGGAACTGAGTCGCGCCAGTTTGGGCATCGGAGGTTCACTCATCACGCGGCCCGAGATTCTCACGCGCGCCCTGGTGAAGGGCGGAACCGAGGCCCAGAAGGCCGAATGGTTGCCCAAGTTGGCCACCGCCGAGGTGATGGTCGCGGTTGCCGTCACCGAGCCCGATTACGGAAGCGACGTGGCCGGCCTCAAGGTGACCGCCACGCCCGCTGAGGGACCCGACGGCACGCCCGGCTACGTCATCAACGGTGTGAAGACGTGGTGCACCTTCGCCGGTCGCGCCGACGTGTTGATGTTGTTGGCGCGCACCGATCCGGACCGCAGCAAGACCCACAAGGGTCTGAGTTTGTTCATCGTGCCCAAGCCCCGCGGTGAGGCGCACGGTTTCGAGTTCACCCAGAACGTCCGTGCCGATGGTTCCACCGGCAAGATGGAAGGCCGTCCGATCGACACCATCGGATACCGCGGCATGCACTCCTACGAGATCGCCCTCGACAACTGGTGGGTGCCGGCCACGAACCTCATCGGCGAAGAGGGAGGCCTGGGCAAGGGCTTCTACTACCAGATGGAAGGTTTCGAGAACGGTCGTCTGCAGACCGCCGCGCGCGCCGTCGGCGTGATGCAGGCCGCCTACGAGGCCGCGTACGACCATGCCCACAACCGCAACGTGTTCGGCAAGAACATCGCCGAGTACCAACTCACCCGCGTGAAGTTGGGTCGCATGGCCGTGCTCATCCAGGCCGGGCGCCAGTTCGGCTACCAGGTGGCGCGTTTGATGGCCAAGGGCGAGGGCACCACCGAGGCCAGCATGGTGAAGGCCTACGTGTGCAAGGCCGCCGAGTGGGTCAGTCGCGAGGCCATGCAGATTCACGGTGGCTATGGCTACGCCGAGGAGTACTCGGTGAGTCGCTTGTTCGTGGATGCCCGCGTGCTGAGCATCTTCGAAGGCGCCGACGAGACCCTGTGTCTGAAGGTCATCGCCCGCCGACTCACGGAGAAGTGATCACGAGTTCTTGATCACGGGGTCTTGATCACGGTGATCACCGCGTAGTCGCTACTGCGCATCGGTTCACCGCCCAAGGTGGACGCGGGCATGGTGTCACCATCCCAGTTCGTCCACGTCTCGGCCACGTTCGCCCCGGCGCCACGCGAATCACGAACGAAGTCGACCCACAGGTAAGCATCGTCGCGTA
>SYCH01000160.1 GCA_005787025.1 Actinomycetota bacterium
CGTGTGAACGCGGACGAGCACGTCGAGGGTGTCGAGACGAACGTCGATGAGCGTGCTCGGACCTTGGAATGTCGAGGCCACCACGGTGCCGATCCATTGACCACGCGAGACGTCATCGTGAATCGCCAACGCCTCGGGACGAACGAGGATGCTCCCGGCCGCGGTCGGAATCTCGTTGATCGAACCGACGAAGCGGGCGACGAACGGCGACGATGGAGCTTGGTAAACCTCGCGTGGCGTTCCCAGCTGCTCCAGACGACCTTGAGACATCACGCCGACTCGGTCGCTCATGGCCAGGGCCTCGTCCTGATCATGGGTGACGAAGAGGGTGGTGATTCCCGTCTCCCGTTGGACGCGCTTGATCTCGTCTCGAAGATCGGATCGCACCCGGGCGTCCAATGCCGACAGGGGCTCGTCCAACAGGAGAACCTCCGGCTCGACCGCCAACGCACGGGCCAGCGCCACTCGCTGTTGTTGACCCCCTGAGAGCTGGTGCGGGTATCGGGAGCCGAGGCCCGAGAGCTGCACGATCTCCAACATCTCGTCGACTCGCCGCGCCATCGCGCCCTTGTCCATCCTCCGAGTCCTCAAGCCGAATGAGACGTTCCTTCGCACATCGAGGTTGGGAAACAGGCTGTAACTCTGGAACACCATGCCCATGTTTCGCCGGTGGGCGGGTATCGGCGAGAGATCGCGCCCTCCCAAGCGAACGCTGCCCGTGTCCGCTCGTTCGAAGCCGGCGGCGATTCGTAGTGCCGTCGTCTTCCCGCATCCGGATGGTCCAAGGAGACTGATGAATTCACCGGGCTCGATCGTCAACTCGAAATCGGCGAGAGCGACGGTGGTACCGAAGGATTTTCCGACGGCCGAGAATTCCAGTGAGGTCATGTCGCTCCTTTGACGCGTCGCCGACGCGCGCTTCTTGGCCGTGAGACCAAGCCGATGATCATGAAAATCAACGTCGTGACGACAAGTGAGAGAATCGCCAGTCCGTATCCACCCTTGGGATCGGAGCCCCGATACTCGCCCATGAATGCGGGGAACGTTCGCTTCAGGAGAACGTCGGCGATGGTGTACTCGCCGAGGACCACCGCGACCGTGAGGAACATGCACGAGAGAATCGCGGTGCGAAGATTCGGGACGATGACGTGGAGGATGGTCCGAGTCCAGCCGAATCCGAGACTGCGAGACGCCTCCACCAAGGTTCGAAGGTCGAGTGCCTTCAGTCCGGAGTCGATGGACCGGAAGGTGAAGGGCAGGGCCAGCACAACGTAAAATGGGATCAGTGACAGGTCACTGTCGAGAAACCAGCGAGCGTGAGGCTTGATCACCATGATGCCGGCGACCATGCCGATGGCGGGTATGACGTAAGGGAGAATCGTCATGAACTCGACGGTGGACCGAACACGTGGAAGGCGCAGGTGCACCCACACGATCGTCGGCACGAGCAACAACAGGCTGATGAGGCCCGTGCCGACGGCGAGTTTGAGACTCAACGTGAGGGCCCGTCCGAACTGGTCGTCGGAGAAAGCGGACCACAGCGGTGCCAGTGACCACTTTTCGAACATGTTGGACCAGCGCAGGTCGATGACCTGGATGTTCTGCAACGCGAAACGCAACATCGCGAACTGGGGAAGCAGGAAAAAACCCGCGGCGACCACCAAGATCAGTGGCGAGATGAGTCGTGCGAACACCCGATCCCTCATGATTGCCACCGCTCGGCTCGACGACGTAAGGCCCAGTAGAAGATCATCGCGATGGCCATGATGACGATCATCCATGCGGCCAGTGCGTAGCCCACGGCGTCCTCACCCACCGAGACGTCCCCGCCCAGGAAGAACCCGATGCGAAGTGGGACGATCTTGGAGTTGTCGGTCAATTGCGCCGCCGTGGCGTAGGCGCTGAACGAGTTCGCGAAGAGCAATATGAACCCTCCGAGAATGGAAGGAGCCAGGATGGGTAGTCCCACGCGTCTCCAGTACGTGAGGCCGTTTCCGCCGAGACTCGAGCAGGCTTCCTTCCAAGACGGCTTGAGCCCGTCGATCGCCGGGAGGATGACGAGAAGCATCAGTGGGATGTTGAAGTAGGAGTACACCGTGACGAGTCCGGTGACTTCACCCAGTCCGAAATCGCCGGCGTACAGATCGAAGCCGAGTCCGCTCAACAGTTTCGTGCCCAGGCCCTGACGACCCAAAAGACTGAGAAATGCGAAGGCCAATGGAAGCCCACCCATGTTGGCCGCGACACCGCTGAACGCGGTGACCGCGTTTCGGAGCCAACGGGGTCGCGTGACCGAAACGGCGACATAGGCGAGAAGGGTTCCGAAAACGGCACCGACGGCGGCGGCGCCGGCGGAGAACGTGATGGAGAACCAGAAGGCGTCGAGGTTCTGTCCGCTGAAGGCCTCGCCCATCGAAGCAAAGCCGAACGCACCGTCCTCTCCGCGCAATGCCTGTGAGAAGACCGAGACCGCTGGAACGATGAGAAACAGGACGAGGAAGGCCAGAAAGGGCATCAATCCGAGCCAGCTCCAGGACCTTGGGGATGTGAAAGGGGCCGCCGCTTTCGCGGCGGCCCCTCCTTCACCCGGGGGATCGGTGAAGATCAATGCCACGTCAGGCGTCGGCAACCATGGGTCCCCAGTTCGCGGCCAGAACTTCCTTGGCGGAGGCGATCTGAGCGGGCGTGAGGAAGTTGATCTGTGACAGGAGTTCGTCCGGAGGCAGGTTCTTCTTGACCTCGTCGGTCACGAGTCCGGCTTCGGTCAGTGCCTCGATGCGGGCCGGCACGGCACCACCCTCGAGGTAGCCGAGGGCACCCTCATCGCTGAAGATGTGCTCCATCCAGAGCTTGGAGCAGGCCTGGTGCGGAGAGTCCTTGATGACGCCCTGACCGTAGAAGCCTCCGTAGATTCCGTCGCTGGGGAAGTTGGTTTCGTAGGTGATTCCCGCGGCCTCGAGCTCGGCGGCGAGGCCGGGAACGTTGTAGCTCCAGTCGATGGCGATGGGAGTCTCGCCGGACAACACGGTCTCCTTGGTGACGTCGGTGCTACCGAGGTTGCCCGCAGCCTTCAACTCGGCGAAGAACTCGATGCCCGGCATGATGTCATCGGCACTTCCACCGTTGGCCAGCGAAGCCGCCATGACCGCGGCGAACGCCGCACCCGCCTCACGAGGATCGCCGTTCAGTGCGACGAGTCCCTTGTACTCGGGCTTCAACAGATCGGCGAACGTCGTGGGCGCGGTCGGCACGATCTTGGTGTTGGTCGTGATGGCCATGATTCCGTAGTAGGCGGCCGTCCAGTTGTTGTCGGCATCCTTCAATCCCGCGGGGATCTCGGCGTCGGTGGTGAGCACGTAGGGCTCGAAAAGGCCCTTGTCGACCATTTCCTGGGCGATGGCCGGGCTGACGTCGACGTTGTCGGGCATGTCGGCCTGTCCAGCCAGAGTCTCGACGGCTTCCATTTCCTCTTTCGAGGAAGCATCGGGGTTCGCTACGGGGTATTTCACGTCGGGGTACTTCTCACCGAACGCGGCCAGAATGCCCTTGTAGTTGGCCCATTCATCGGGAAGGGCGATGAGGTTGACCTGTCCTCCCTCGGCGAGGCACTCTTCGTACAGGGTCGCGAGCGGGTCGTCTCCGGTCGGCTCGGTGGTGGTTGCGTCGGTCGACGCGTCGGTGGTAGCCGGCGCCTCGGAGGAATCGCTCGACGGGGAGTCATCGCCTCCGCAGGCGTTGAATGCCAGGCCGGCAACCAAGGTCAGGCCGAGAAGCGCACGGCTTCGACGGGGGGAAATTCTCATGTTCATCCTTTTCTGTTCTCGCTGGTTTGGGACAACCACTCCTCGGTGGAGAAGTTGGTCTGACATCAGTAAGTGTTCGCCGGTGTCCTTGCGGGCACGTGTCCCCGACGTGACTCGAACCTGAACAACCGGTCAATTCACGGAACCGGAACGACGCTTCAACGGGTAGGGTTTCACCACGTTCCCCTCGTGTTGGGCCCCTCGTGTTAGGAGCGTTGCCATGTCCGTGACCGTTGTCGTCGGTGCCCAGTGGGGTGACGAAGGAAAAGCCAAGGTCATCGACTTGCTCGCGCGCGAGAACGACGTCGTGGCCCGTTACCAAGGCGGACACAATGCCGGACACACCGTGGTGGTGGGTTCCGAGAAGTACGCCCTGCAGCTCATCCCGTCGGGAGTCCTGTACGAGCACGTCACGCCGGTCATCGGCAACGGTGTGGTCGTCGACCTTCCCACGTTGTTCGCCGAGATCGACCGACTGGAAGCTCGTGGCGTGTCGTGTTCCCGGCTCAAGGTCTCCAGTCAGGCCCATCTCATCTTCCCGTGGCACCAGACGCTCGACGCCCTGAGCGAGGGAAGTCTGGGCGACAACAAGATCGGCACCACGTTGAAGGGCATCGGCCCGGCGTACGCCGACAAGGCGAACCGAACCGGAGTGCGGGTGGGGCAGTCCCTCGACTCGAACGCCTTCGCCACGTTGGTTCGCTCCGCCGGGGAGGCCGCGAGCGCGCGTACAACGTCGCTGGGTGGCGAGGCCCTCGACGTCGCCGAGATCGTCGCTCGGTACGTGACGATGGCCGAACGCCTTCGTCCGTACGTGGCCGACACCGTCGGATACCTGCACGATTCCGTGGACTCCGGCCGGCGCGTGTTGTTGGAGGGCGCTCAGGCGACCTTCCTCGATCTCGATCACGGCACCTACCCGTACGTCACGTCGTCCAACCCCACCGCGGGCGGGGCCAGCGTGGGTAGTGGGCTCGGTCCCCGTTTGCTCGACCGCATCATCGGCATCACCAAGGCCTACACC
>SYCH01000161.1 GCA_005787025.1 Actinomycetota bacterium
CGGTGCGCATGATCGGTTTCTGCATGGGTGGCATGTACGCGTTCAAGGCCGCGTCCACCGGCATCTTCGATCGCATCGTGAGCGTCTACGGCATGATCTCGCTGCCCGAGGCGTGGCGCGGACCCGAACAGGCCGAGCCGTTGTCGTTGTTGGTCGCGGGGGACTCCGCGAGTGTCCTGGCCATTCTGGGTGGTCGCGACGTTTGGACGCCCGAAGGCGACATCGAGAAACTGCGCGAGACCGAGACGACGATCGCGTTCTACGCCGAGGGTGAACACGGATTCGCGCACGATCCGAGTCGACCGGCGCACCGACCCGCCGATGCCACCGACGCGTTCACTCGCGCGCGGAATTGGTTGACGCGCTGAATCAGCGGGCGCGAAGTTCCAATCGGTCGCGCATGACGATCTTGTAGCGACGCTCGTGCTGCTCGATCCAACCCAGACGGATGAAACTGCTGATGGCCTTGTTCACGCGCTCGCGTGACGCGCCCACCATGCCGGCCAACTCCTCTTGCGTGACGGGCAGGACGAATTCGTCGGCGCCGGCGGCCAGTTCGAGCAAGCGCTTGGCGGTGCGACCGGTGACGTCGAGGAACACCGAGTCGGCGAGAGCACCGTCCATCACGCGAAGACGTTCGGCCAACATGCGCACCACACCGCGCAACACCTTGGGGTTGTTGTCCAACAACTCGCCCACCGGATCGTAGGGAACCTCGAGCACCTCACTGGGTTCGATGGCGCGCGCCATGGCTGAACGCGGACCGGCGTCCAGCAGACCCATCTCACCGAAGAGATCGCCGGCTTCCATGAGGGCCACCATGCTCTCGCGCTTGTCGAGCTCGCTCGCGATGGCGATGGCGATGCGACCCGAGAGAACGATGTACATGGACTCGGCTTCTTCGCCGGCCTCGAAGAGATGGTCGCCGCGCGACAGGATCCGCTTGCGGCCCTTGGCGGCGATGGCCGCCACGTCGTCGGCGGGAGCCTCGCCGAAAAAGTCGGTCTTGAGGAGGACGTCTTCGTAAGCCATTACGAGGAGACGGTACTACCCTCACACCCCATGTCGGATGTCCGAGCGCGAACTCGGGTGGATGTTTCCACCGGATCGGTGTGGACGGTGGTGGTGGCCGGTGGGTCGGGTCGTCGATTCGGGTCGATGAAGCAATACGAGGCCCTCGGAGACCGTCGAGTGCTGGACCATGCCGTGGAGACCGCTCGGGTCGTCAGTGACGGAGTGGTGCTGGTGCTGCCACAGTCGGATGTGGCGGACGAGGTGACATGGGGTGCGACGCCGGACGTGATCCTGGTGGCGGGCGGCCCCACACGCACGGCCAGCGTACGCAACGGATTGGCGGCGGTGCCCGCCGAAGCGGTCATCATTTTGGTGCACGATGCAGCCCGACCCTTTGCCTCGGTCGACGTGTATCGACTGGTGATCGACGCGGTGCGCGGTGGTGCCGACGGAGCGGTACCCGGCCTGCCGGTGACCGACACGGTGAAGGTGATCCAGGTCGTGGAGTCGGCCAGCATCGGCGTCGCCGGTGCGGTGGTGCCCCGCATCGTGGACACCCCCGACCGGGCCACGCTGTTGGCGGTGCAGACACCGCAAGGTTTCGTGGCGGAGATTCTGCGACGGGCGTATTTGTCGGAGGTCGACGCATCCGACGACTCCGCCCTCGTGGAGTCCATCGGCGGTACCGTCATTGCCGTGCCCGGTGAGATCGACAATCGCAAGATCACCCATCCCGAGGATCTGGTGTGGGCTCGTGACGTGCTGGCGAGACGCAACGGTTCGGTGTCGTCGTGAGCATCGACGCCATTCGGGTCGGCCAGGGCTTCGACATTCATCGTTTCACCGACGACCCCGAGCGCCAATTGGTGTTGGGCGGTGTGGTGTTCGAGGGTGCGCGCGGTTTGGAGGGCCACAGCGACGCCGACGTCATCGCGCACGCGTGCGCCGACGCCCTGTTGGGTGCGGCCGGTATGGGCGACATCGGTGAGCACTTCCCCGACACCGATCCGCAGTGGCAAGGCGTCGATTCCTTGGTGATCCTGGATCGCGTGGCAGCGATGGTGCGCGCGAGCGGATGGACCGTGGGCAACATCGACTGCAGCGTGGTGTGCGAGGAGCCCAAGTTGGCCCCGCACCGTGACGCGATGCAACGCAAGTTGAGCGACGTCACCGGTGCGCCGGTGTCGGTGAAGGGGCGACGTGCCGAGGGTTTGGGTGCGCTCGGTCGTCGCGAGGGCATCGCCTGCTGGGTGTCGGCCGTGATCTATCGAGTCGACGGCAGGAGTGAGATCTGATGGCCGCACGCAAGGGAACTGGACCGCGCAAAGGCACCGCAAAGCCGAAGCCGGTGTCGGCGGGCAAGGGCAAGCCGGCCAAGCCGCGCACACCGTCGTCGGGTGCGGGCAAGTCGACCAAGGGTCGCAATCTCGGACCAAGTGCGCGCGGACCACGCGTGGTCGATTCGCGCGGCGCCGGTCGCACCGGTGCCGTGAAGCCGGGCCCCATGAAGCCGGGACGGGCGGCCGGACGTGGTGCCGGTCGTGGAGCGGCATCGGAGTCCGACGACGACCTGGGTGGTCGGCAGATCGAGGGCCGTCAGGCGGTGCGCGAGTTGTTGATCGCCGGTCGTCGCCGCGTGCACGAGGTGTGGGTGGCGGCCGATCTGGACGAGAGCGACGTGGTGGAGGACATCCGTGATCTGGCGCGCGCGAATCGCGTGTTGGTGGTGGAGGTCAGTCGCAAGAAGTTGGAATACACCTCGCGCAGCGAGGCTCCCCAGGGCGTGTTGGCGCACGCCGATCCGATTCCGTCGGTGCCCATCGACGCGTTGTTGAAGCGTCGTCCGGGCAAGGCACCGTTCCTGGTGGCCGTCGACGGCGTGACC
>SYCH01000162.1 GCA_005787025.1 Actinomycetota bacterium
CCGCCCCCGGGAATGGGACCCTCGGGAGTCGGATAAGTGGCATCGTCGTTGGTGCCCACCAAGCGCGCACCGGAGCGGACCGCCCCCGACGCGCGTCGCATGATCTCGTAGTCGAAGTCACGATGGAACCCCACCAGCACCGTGTCCACCCGCGCGCCACGATCCACGTCGCCGTGCGACACCACCTCGGCCCCCACCGTCGCCACCGCCTCGTGAATGCCGGGGCCGCCACAGATCAGCACGCGTTCGCCGTGGGCCAGCACGTGCGCCCCCGACATGGCCGAGGTCACCACGTCGCCCCGGGCGTCGATGCCCACGCCGGCCAGCGCCTCCTCTTGCGCGGCCACGGTGGCCGACGAATTGTTGGTCACGAACAGCACCCGGTGACCGGCGGCGCGTAGACGGGCCACCGCCTCGCTCGATCCGGGAATGGGACGGTGCGCCAGCCACACCACTCCGTCGAGGTCGCACAGGATCACGGGCTTCATCGGGTAGTGATTCTGCCACTCGAGATGACAACCTAGAGGGGTGCCCCGTTTCGAACCTTTCACCGCGCTGCGCTACACCACGACCGACCTGAACGCCGTGACGGCACCGCCCTACGACGTGCTCTCGGAGTCCGACCGTGAGGAACTGGCGAACCGGCACCCGAACAACATCGTGCGCGTCGACGTGCCCCGCGAAGCCGACGGCCCCGGCCGTTACGACGCCGCCAACACCGTGTTGCGCGGCTGGGTGGCCGACGGCCTGCTGGTGCGCGACCCCCGTCCGTCGTTCTCGATCTACCGCATGTCGTTCCACGACGAGTCCGGACGACCCCGCACCACCGTCGGGGTCATCGGGGCCCTCGAGGTGGTGGACGAGGGAGCCGGCGGCGTGCTGCCCCACGAGCGCACCACGCCCAAGGCCAAGACGGACCGCCTCGATCTGACGCGCGCGACCCTCACCAACTTGTCGCCGGTGTGGGGTCTGTCATTGGCTCGTGGTCTCACCGACCTGCTCACCGAACCCGGTGAGGTGGTGGGCGTGGTCGAGGTCGAAGGTGTGGTGCACACCATCGAACGCGTCGACGATCCGGCGCGCGTGGCCACCATCGCGGCGGCCGTGGGTGGAGCCGACGTGGTGATCGCCGACGGCCACCATCGCTACGCCATCAGCCGTACCTTCCGCGACGAACAACGCGCCGCCGACACCGGCACCAAGGGCTCGGCCGAACTGACCATGACCTACATCGGCGAGCTCATCGAGGAGCAGTTGAGCGTGGATGCGATCCACCGGCTCTACACCGGCCTCGACGCCGACGCGTTGCTGACGGCTCTCGGCGACTTCTTCGAACTGTCGCCCGCCGGCACGGTGGAGGCCTCCATCACCCATGCGATGCGCGACCGTGGTGCGCTGGTGTTCGTGCACGCCGACGGCACCGGCACGTACCTCACCCCCAAGGCCGACAGGTTCGCCGGAGTCCGCGACCTGGACGGTGCGCGACTGGAGCACGCTTTGGCCGACGTGGCCCACGAGGTGACCTACCAACACGGCGTCGGACTGGTGCGCGACATCGTGTCGTCGGGAGGTGCCGCGGCCGGGGTGCTGATTCGTCCGGTGACCGTGCGCGAGATTCAGCGCACCGCCGACGAGGGACTGCTGATGCCGCCGAAGTCGACGTTCTTCACGCCCAAACTTCGCACCGGCCCGGTGATCCGCCCGCTCGATTGAGCGTTCGGATCAGGTGCGCGACGCCGCGAAGATGCCGGCGATGGCCCCGTCGAGCTTGGCGTCGAACTCGGCCTCGCTCTGCTGGGCCGACAGACCCTCGGTGAGCGCGCGCGAGAAACTGGCGATGACGCCCTTGTTGCGCGACAGTCGCGCGTTGGACTCCTCGCGGCTGTAACCACCCGACAACGCCACCACCCGCAACACGCTGGGGTGCTTGACCAACTCGGTGTAGAAGTTGTCGGTCTCGGGCAGCGTCAGTTTCAACATGACCGAC
The DNA here is from genome assembly GCA_005787025.1 of Actinomycetota bacterium. Taxonomy (GTDB): domain Bacteria; phylum Actinomycetota; class Acidimicrobiia; order Acidimicrobiales; family Ilumatobacteraceae; genus Casp-actino8. The sequence continues at coordinate 1,988 of SYCH01000162.1, forward strand.
TGATCCGATGGCTGACGATTCAGTTCGTCGAGCAAGGCCGCCTTCAACAGCGCTTCGGCCTCGGCCTTGTTCGGACTGTGGATGTCGACCTCGGGTTCGATGATGGGCACCAACCCGGCGGCCAGAATCTGACGACCGACCTCGAACTGCTGCTTCACCACGGCGGTGATGCCGGCCGGGTTCGCTTCCTTGATGACCGAGCGCATCTTGGTTCCGAAGATGCCCTTGGCGCGACCCTTGGCCAACAGGGCGTCGAGGTCGGGCATGGGCTTCATCACCTGCACGCCGTCCTTCTCGTCGGCCAGACCCTTGTCGACTTTCAAGATGGGGACGATGCGCTTGGTGTTCCAGAGGTAGATGGCGCTGCCGACACCCTCGATGTCGCGGTCCATGGTGCCCTCGAACAGGATGGCCGCCAGCACGCGGTCACCGTCGAACGCCGAACTGGTGATCATGCGGGTGCGCATCTGGTGGATGAGATCGAACATCTGCTCGTCACCGGAGTAACTGGACTCCTCGATGCCGTAGAGGCGCAGGGCCTTGGGGGTGCTGCCACCGCTCTGGTCGAGGGCGGCGATGAAGCCCTCGTCGTGGCGCATGCGGTCGAGCTGGTCCTTGTTCATGGGGTGTTCGCATTCGGGTCGGGGCGGGGGCCGGGACGAGACGTGGGAACCTTAGTTCTCCAGCCCCAGCCGAGCCCGCACCACGTCCGGTACGCGGCGGCACCTGTGTTCGTCACGCGGCGTCGGATGTGGTCAACACATGGGCCACCTCGGTCAACAGTTTGGTCACCCGGGCCGGGTGCGAGCCCCGCACCACCCGGGCCGCCACCACCTCGGTGCGACTGGCCGTTCCCCCACCACTACGGAAGAAGCGGCGCACCACTGAACCCACCACCACGACCTCGGTGCCCGCGTCCCACGCGGTGTAGTCGTCCTTGCCGAGGGGTTCGTGCACGATGACCGGCACGCTGCGGGCCGTACCCGCGTCGTCGCGCGAGGTCACCTCGATCTGCACGATGTCGGATCCGTTGGGCAGGGTGCGTCGAACCGGCATGCTGCTGAGAGTGCCCCGCACGAGCACCAGATTGTTCGCATCGAACTTCTTCATGTCGTCCTTTCGTGACGACACGGGTGTACCGGGCCGCCAACGAAGCGGAGACGGTCAGAGCGACTTGATTCGATCAGCGACGTCGGCGAAGTCCGGATCGTGCAACGCCACGCGCTTGAAGAACTCGCGGGCCTTTTGCACGTTGCCGGCCTTGTCGTACAGATCGGCGATGACGTACCACTGGCTGAGGTGGTGCTCGCGCACGCGGCGCGGGATTTCGGCGGCCTTGGCCATCAGTTGCAGGGCACCCTTCAGGTCTCCACGATCGGCGAACGACCCGGCCACCACCATGCGACCCTCGGCCATCACGTCGTGCGCCGGTGACGCCTCCTTCAAGATGGCCCAGATCTCGTCGACCGAGTCCCAACGCTTCAGTGCGCGATAGCAGTCGGCCAGAACCGGCAGATCCTCGACGCGTTCGCGCAAGGAGCGGGCCAGCTCCAACGCCGCGGCCGCATCGCGATATTGGCCCAGGCGATAACTGGCCAAGCCCACCACCTCGTGCACG
>SYCH01000163.1 GCA_005787025.1 Actinomycetota bacterium
GCCAGCACGACCGATTTCGTCGCTGGCGTGATCAGTCGACGCGCGATGGCCAGACCGATCTCGCTCATGCCGCCCAACACGACGATGTTCTGGGTCTCTCCGAAAGCATTCTGCACGTGGTCTCCTTATCCCAATAGCGCCAAGCGACGCGACAAATCGCTCTGCCAAATCCCGTCGGGATCGACCGAATCACGGATCCGTCGCCACTCCGACAACCGGGGATAGCCCCGCACGATGGACTCGGCGCGGGTGTGAGCGTCCTTGGCCAGATAGTGGCGACCGCCGGCCTCCAGCACCACGTCGTCCAATCGATGACACAACCCCGACAACCCGTCGGCTCCAGCCGGCATGTCGACGGTGAGCGTCCATCCGGGCATGGGGAAACTGAGCGGGGCACGGTTCGCCGCACCGAACCTCTTCAGAACCACCAACGGGCTGGCCAAGCGGGACTCCACCACCATCTCGATGCAACGACGCAAAGCGTCCTCACGGTCGAACGGGACGACGAACTGATACTGGATGAAACCCCGTGGTCCGTACAGCCGGTTCCAGGAGCCGATGGAGTCGAGGGGGTGAAAGTACCCGGGAATCGTCTTGATCTGCCCGTCCTTGCGGCGGGGCTCCTTGCGCAACCACAGCTCGTTGAACATGCGCGACGTGAGCAGGTTCACGAGTCCGGGCGCGGGAACGATCGGAGGCACGGAAGTGAGATGCCGTGGTTCGTATCGCAAGGGATCGGCCGCCATCTTGGGGGCCAGGTCCGACACGCGGGCATGATCACCACGCCACAGCACGCCGCGTCCGAACGAACGTCCCCGCGCCAAGAGGTCCACCCACGAGACCGAGTACCGGTGATCCTCGTCGCCGACCGACATCTCCGACAAGAGTTCATCGAGGTTGCGACACCGCACGGTGCTGACGATGCATCGACTCGTCTCGATGGGCAGCACGGCGAACGTCGCATCGAGGATGATCCCCGTGAGTCCCATTCCGCCGACGGTGGCCCAGAACAGTTCTCCCCCGTCGACGGGCGACAGTTCGCGCACCGTTCCATCGGCCAGCAGCAACGAGAGACGCCGCACGTGCGCCCCGAACGACCCGTCGGTGTGGTGATTCTTCCCGTGAATGTCACTGGCGATGGCACCACCGACGGTGACGAACCGGGTCCCCGGGGTCACCGGTACGAAAAACCCGCGCGGGACGATGACCTTGAGGAGTTCGTCCAAACTGACTGCCGCCGACGCGGTCACGGTGGCGGACTCTGGATCCACCACCACATCGGACACCGAGCCGGCCAGTCGCAGAACCGAACCACCCGAGTTCTGGGCCGCGTCACCGTACGAGCGACCGAGACCACGAGCGATCACCCCACGAACGCCCGAGTCCTTGACACATTCGGCCGCATCGGTCGGAGCGACCGTGGCCAGGCGGGCGACCGACGGTGCGGTCAGGCCCCAACCGGTGAGGCGCGTGGAGACGAAGTCGGTGGGCATGGGCGACGACATGTTACTGACGGGCGTTGATCGAGGCTTGACGCCGACAATCAGCCGACGTACACGCCGAGACCGAACACGATCACCCAAGCCACGCCCATTCCTTGCAACATGCGGTCCGCGGCGAACACGTCCTCGGGGGCCGCCCCTTGCCCCTGCTCGAGCACCAGCAGGTACCGCAGAAGCGCGCCCAACATCGGGATGATCGACAATTCGTAGAAGGGCCACGTCGATCCGGAGATCTCCTTGGTGGCGAAGGCCCAAGTGCAGTACGCCACCAATGTCGCCGCGAGGCTGACCGACAAGACGATGCGCAGAAAACCGAGGCTGTACTCGGTGAGAGCCACCCGTGTGGCCCCGATGGAGTCACCGGCATCACGCAACTCGGCGTAGCGCTTGCCGGTGACGATGAACAGCGCGCCGAAGCTGGCGCACAACAGGAACCACGTGCTCATCTCCACGCCCGAGGCCTCCGCACCCGCGATGGCACGAATCACGAACCCAGCAGCCACCGCCATCAGATCGAGCACGGCTTCGTGCTTCAAGCGCGCCGAATACGAAACCGTGAGCACCACGTAGACGACGACCGCCACCCCACTGCGCCAGTCGGGCACGAAGGCCAATGTGACGCCACCGACCAGCAGGATCGTTCCGACGATCCGCGCCGAACGCATCGACACCGCACCCGCCGCGACCGGACGAAGTCGCTTGCGCGGATGCGCCCGATCGGCATCCACGTCCAAAACGTCGTTCCAGTAATACGTTCCGCTGGCCGCCATGCACAGGGCGACGAAGACGACCAGTGTCTGCCACATTGCCGACCACTCGTTGAGCACACCGGCTGCTCCGGGGGCGGCGAACACGAGGACGTTCTTCGCCCACTGCTTCGGCCGGGCCTCACGAAAATGGGCACCGACGCTCATGCCGCCATCGGCTCCGGCGAGATGGGCTGGCGACCCACGCGTATCGGCACGTTCGCCATCGCCAACATCTGATCGTCGCCGGCCGAGTCTCCGTAGGCGAAGATGCGGGCGCCCATCAAACCCCGAGACGCCATCCAGTCACGGAGTCGACGTTCCTTCTCGGCACCGCGACAGTTGCGTCCCCGAATGCGCCCGGTGCACGAACCGCTCGCTTCCACCTCGAGTTCCGTGGCCAAGACGTCGTCGCACCCCAGCAAGCGTGCCAGGTGATCGAGATACTCCCGGTACGAGGCGGACACCAGCACCACGCGGTGCCCCTGCTCGCGGTGCCAACGGAGACGTTGCACGGTGTCGGAACGGAGCCACGCCGGAAACACCCGTCCGGCGAATCGCTCGGCGGAGCGCTGTACGTTCGTCAGCGGACGACCGGCCATGGCCGCGGCGGTCACCAGGTTCTTCACCTCGTCGCGATCACGACGCAGGATGGCCAACGACAGGGGAATCGCGCGTCGCATCAATCCGAGATACCAGCGCCAACCAGCCAACTCGCGCAGAAACGGAACCACGCAGTCGCGCTGGGTGAGCGTTCGATCGAC
>SYCH01000164.1 GCA_005787025.1 Actinomycetota bacterium
CCCGGCTCACCCTGCGCGGTGTCGAGCGCCGCTTGCAGGGCGCGGGCGAGGTCCGCGCGCTTCCCTTCCTGGGCGGTGATCTTGGCGATGACGGCGACCTTGGACATGTTCCCTCCTGAGTTTCGACCCGGCATCGGGCCCTGACCCTCAGAGTAGACCTCGGACCCAGGGGGTCAGAAGCCCAAGCGGGACCGGATTTCGGTTTCGAGTTCGGCGATCGGGGTGCGAACCTGCTCCATCGAGTCACGATCGCGAATCGTGACGGCTCCGTCCTCGAGCGAGTCGAAGTCCACGGTCACGCACAACGGCGTTCCGATCTCGTCCTGCCGGCGATAACGCTTGCCGATCGACTGGGTGTCGTCGTAATCCACCATGTAACGCTCGCCCAGCGACTCGAAGATCGAACGCGCCACGGGGGTGAGCGTGTCCTTCTTGCTGAGCGGTAGCACGGCGATCTTGTACGGAGCCAGGCGGGGATGCAGATGCAGGACGGTGCGCGCTTCGTCTCCCACCTGCTGTTCCTCGTATGCGGCCAGAAGGAACGCAGCCATCGCGCGATTGACGCCCGCGGCCGGCTCGATCACGAACGGCACGTAGCGTTCGTTGGTGGACTGATCGAAGTAGTCCAGCTTCTGGCCAGAGTGCGTCGCATGCTGGTTCAGGTCGAAGTTCGTGCGTTGCGCGATGCCCTCCAGTTCTCCCCATCCCCACGGATAGGCGAACTCGACGTCGGCGGTGCCGGCCGAATAATGGGACAACTCGTCGGCGTCGTGAGCGCGCAATCGGAGCATCTCGGCCGGGATGCCGAGGTCCACGTACCACTGCATTCGCGCGTTGCACCAGTACTCGTACCACTCCGGACCCTCGGCCGGCGGGACGAAGAACTCCAACTCCATCTGTTCGAACGCGCGGGTGCGGAATATGAAGTTGCCCGGGGTGATTTCGTTTCGGAAGCTCTTACCGACCTGGGCGATTCCGAACGGGGGCTTTTTGCGACTGGTTTGCAGGACGTTCGTGAAATTCACGAACATCCCTTGCGCCGTCTCCGGACGCAGATAGACCTCGGCACCGGATCCTTCCACCGGACCGGCAAACGTCTTGAACATCAGGTTGAACGCTCGGGCCTCGGTGAGGGTTCCCTCCGAACCGCAACCCGGGCAGACCAAAGGGTTCTCGAGATGATCCTCTCGAAAACGCTGCTTGCACTTCTTGCAGTCGACCAAGGGGTCACTGAAATTCGCGAGGTGACCACTGGCCTCGAACACTTGCGGCGGACCGAGAATGGCGGCATCGATCAACACCACGTCGTCGCGCTTCTGAACCATCGTGCGAACCCACGACTCACGCACGTTGCGCAACATCAACGACCCGAGCGGACCGTAGTCGTAGGAACTGCGAAAGCCGCCGTAGATCTCGGCCGACGGGTAGACGAACCCCCGCCGCTTGCACAAGTTGACGATTTGTTCGAGGTCCGAAGCCGGCATGACGATCAAGGCTAAGGGGATGAAGGGCCGTTCACGAGCCCGAATCGTGCCGCTCGAATATGGAAACGGACTTCAGGCGCCGCTCCACGTGATGTTCGAAGGCACGAGTCGCCAGATTCGACACCTCGTTGATCACCGGATCATCGAGGGTCTGACCCTCGGGATGAAACGCTTTGTCCAAAGCCTCACCAAGATGACCTCCGAGGATTTCCCGCATCAATTCGAGGGCGGGTCCGCTGACCGGGATTCCCACACGGCAGGCCGAGCACGTCACTCCCCCGTGCCGAACGTCGAAGGTACCGAACTCGTTGTCACCCTCGGGAACCTCGCCACACTGGGAACAGCGATCGAGCACCGGGTGCACGCCCTCGGACGCCAACAACTTCCACAGAAAGGCCGGCACCACCAACGGCGACGGTCGCGTCAGCAAAGTGCGACGAACGCCAACCAGCATTCGGTACATGTGCGGTACCGGCTCACGATCGGGCACCAGTTGATCCACGGCTTCGAGAACGGCAATGCCTTCGGTCATCGAATCCAGATCACCGAACACGGTGTTGGTGCTGTCCACCGTCTCGACCTGATTCACGATGTCCAGATCGCGCCCCCGATGGAACTGCACGTCCAACAACGACAGAGGTTCCAATCGTCCACCGAACTTTGATCTGGTCTTGCGCACACCTTTGGCGATGGCCCGCACTTTCCCGTTGTTCTCGGTGAGAAACACGATGATGCGATCCGCCTCACCGGATTTGTAGGTGCGCAGAACGATTCCTCGATCCCGATACAGGCGAGAGGTCATTCATCGACTCCACCGAAACGACGCTCGCGCCCGAAGTACACACCGAGCGCGTCGTCCAGTCGCTCACCGTCGAGGACGGCCCATTCGACCGGCAGAAACACCAACTCGCTGTAGGCCAGTTCCCACACCAACGACGGTGGCAGCCGGTCATCACTTCCCAGCACGACGACCAGATCCGGCTCGCCGGCTTCGCCGTGCAACAGTTGCTCGACCGAATCCTCGTCGAATCCGACGTCGGAGGCGACCCGCAGCGTCTCGGCGATGCGTCGGCGCCCGTCGGCCTGCGGTGACACGAGCACGCGCACCCCAGCGACGTCGTACGATGTGGCCGTCACTTGGCACGCGGGCGCAGGCCGTGAGCCGAACGGGAAGACCGTCACCCAGCGCGCACCATGGGCCGCGGCCACGGTGGCCAACACCCCGACCCGACCCGACCATTGATCCGCCGACATCGACTCCCAGTCATCGAGTTCCCCGCCGGCGACGACCACGTGGCGTAGTTGGGGACTCGAACTCGAGATCTTGGCCTCGCGCTTACGTCGGATGTGACTGAACACGCTCCCATTGTTGCCGACGGGCGATGGCGCACCGTGGCTCCGACGATCGGCCGTCCCGACGATGTACGGTTCTTGCGTGCACGTCGCCTGCATCATGGATGGAAACGGCCGATGGGCCCGACAGCGAGGTCTCCCGAGAACCGCTGGTCACACCGCGGGCGAGGAGAATCTGGCCGCCGTGGTTCGTGCGGCGGTGCGTTTGGGCGTCGATCATCTGACCGTGTTCGGTTTCTCCACCGAAAACTGGGTCCGGCCCCGCCAGGAGGTGCGCCACATCCTGGGTCTGCACGAGAAGTTGTTCGGGCGAATCACGGAACTCGACGAATTGAACGTGCGCGTGCGTTGGATCGGCCGTCCGTTCGCTGAGCGCTCCGCGAGAACGCCGCGTTACGTGCAGCGCGCCATTGCCAAAGCCATCCGAGACACCGAATCCAACACCGGGATGACCCTGACGGTGGCATTCGACTACGGCAGCCGCACGGAGATCGCCCACGCTGCCGAAACCCTCCGCCGAAGCGGACGACCCGTCACCGTCGAGAGCATCGCCTCATGCTTGTACGAGCCCGAACTGCCGGCGGTCGACGTTCTCGTTCGCACGTCGGGTGAGACCCGGGTCTCGAATTTCCTTCTGTGGCAGTCGCAAGGCGCACCCATTTCTTTCGCCGAGGCGGCCTGGCCCGATTATTCGTCGTCCGATCTCGAGGATGCCATCGCCCTGGCCCGTCGCACATCGTCGTCGCCGAACTGACCGACTCTCACACCGAATCGATTCACCCCCGCGGTGATCAATGGGCCCGCCCGGACCTGCTGTACCGTGGCGACGTGCCCAAATCGCCCTCCCGTCGCACCCTCAACGACGCGCTGGAGATCGCGACTGCGGCCCTACCCGCCGCCGAGGCACGTCCGGGTCAGAGACAAATGGCAACCGCGGTCGAGGAAGCCATCGCCGAGGGTCGTCATCTGGTGGTGCAGGCGGGCACCGGCACGGGCAAGACCATCGCCTATCTCGTGCCGGCCATGTTGGCAGGAAAACGCACCGTGGTGGCCACCGCCACCAAGGCCCTGCAGGACCAACTGGCCAAGAAAGATCTCCCCTTCCTGGTGGAGGCATTGAGCGACTACCTCGGACACGAGGTGTCGTGGGCTGTCTTGAAAGGTCGCCGCAACTACGTGTGCCGTCAGCGCATCGCCGAGGTGTCGGGGCAAGCCGGTGGCAAGAACAAACGTGATGATTCGCCCACGCTGCTCGATCTCGAGGACTTCTCGACGACGACCCGCCGCGAGATCGATCGCATCGTCGCGTGGGCGGGGCACACACCAACCGGGGACTTCGCGGACCTCGATTTCAACCCGTCCGAACGAGCGACTCTCGCCGTTTCGGTGGGAAGCGAGGAGTGCCCCGGCGCCAACCGATGCCCCTTCGGCGGCAGTTGCTTCGCCGAGATGGCCCGTGCTCGCGCCGCCGAGGCCGAGATCATCGTGGTAAACACGCACCTGTACGGAAACCACATCGCCTCCGACGGTGCCTTGTTGCCCGAACATGACATCGTCATCGTCGATGAGGCCCACGGCCTCGAGGACATCATGAGTGACACCGTCGGCATCTCCATCGGCGAAGGCAGCTTCACGTACTTTGCGGGAGCGGTTCGCCGCATCCTGGACGACCCGAAGTTGAATCTGGAGATCACCGATGTCGGACTGATGCTCAACGAGGTGCTGGCTCCGAGCCTCGGCAACCGTTTGAGCGCACCACTGCCCGCTGGGGTCGCCGAAGTGTTGGCGGCCGGACGCCGGGTGGTGGGCACCACCCTCGACGGGTTGCGACGGATCGAGACCAAAGATGACGACTCGAACCAACGCAAGTTGCGCGCGCAAATGTTGGCCACTCGACTTGCCGACACCCTCGACGCGGCCCTCGTCATCGATTCCACCTTCGTCCCCTTCGTGACCGGGCGAGCCGATCGACCGAAACTCGACATCGCACCGCTCGACGTGGCTCCGATACTGCGCGAAGGAGTGTGGTCCAAACACCCCTCGATCCTGACCAGCGCGACGATTCCCGCCAACATGCCCGCCCGAATCGGACTACCCGCCGACAATACGGCGATGCTCGACGTCGAGAGCCCCTTCGATTACCCCGAGAACGCGATCCTGTATTGCTCGACGTCGCTGCCCGAACCCAACTCGCCGCAGTTCAGTTCGCGCATGCACGACGAGCTGTTCCACCTCATCACGGCAGCCGGCGGACGAACGTTGGCTCTCTTCACCAGTTACAAGGCGATGGATGCCGCGGTCACCGAGATGCGCAAACGTCTGACCGTCACGCTCTACGCACAGAACGAATATCAACGCGGTCAACTGGTGAGGATGTTCTCCGACGACGAGACGTCGTGTCTGTTCGCCACGGCCAGTTTCTTCCAGGGCATCGACATTCCCGGGCGCACCCTCTCCCTCGTCACCTTGGACCGCATCCCGTTCCCCCGGCCCGACGATCCGCTGCTCAGTGCCCGGCGAGAGGCCCTGGGTGATCGTGCTTTCCGCGACATCGATCTCCCGAGGGCGGCCACTTTGCTGGCTCAGGCCACCGGTCGTCTCATTCGCAACGCATCGGATCGAGGCGTGGTGGCGGTCTTCGATCCTCGTCTCGGTACGAAGGGATACCGCCGGGAGATCTTGGCCGCCATGCCGCCCATGAGACGATCCACCACACGATCAGACGTCGAGGAGTTCCTGCGTCACATCACGCGCTGACGCTCGAGGTTCCGCCTCAGCCGGGGATCAGTCGGTAACCGAGTCCGCGCACGGTGAGAATGATGCGGGGGTCGTCGGGCTGATCCTCGATCTTCACGCGCAAGCGGCGCACGTGAGCGTCGACCAAACGACTGTCTCCCAGGTAGTCGTAGCCCCACACTCGCTCGAGTAATTGGTCGCGCGACAACACCACGTTCGGATGGTCGGCGAATTCACACAACAAATTGAATTCGGTCTTGGTCAGGGCCAATTCCCGACCGGCCTTGAAGACCAGACCTTGCTCCCGCCGAAGATCGACGTCGCCGAACGTCTCCGACGTCGGGGCGACCACGGTTCCCTGCAATTGAACGCGCCTCAGATGGGCCCGAACCCGTGCCGCCAACTCCTTGGGCACCACCGGCTTGGTGACGTAATCATCCGCTCCCGCCTCCAAGCCCGACACCATGTCCGAGGTGTTCGTTTCGGCCGTCACCATGACGATGGGGACGATGCTCATGGCCCGTATCGCACGACACACCTCGAATCCCGAGATGTCGGGCAAGCGCAAGTCGAGCAGAACCAGATCGGGCTCGCTCTGATGGAAGGCGGCCAGACCCGAGGCCCCGTCGGCGGCCTCTCGCACCGCGTATCCCTCGTCTTCGAGGGCCAGACGCAGGGCCAAACGGATCTGGTCGTCGTCCTCGATGAAGAGCAGGGTGTGCACCCCCCGATTCTCACCGATGGGTAACCCCAACGGGGATTTGTTACAAAAAACGCACACAAGCCACACGGTCCTTTCACAGACGATCGGGAAACTGACTCCTGTTCACGCTGGTGCGGTGGGGGCCGTCCTCCCCCTGGTCCTCACCGCCCGGCGTGGCCGAAAACGGATCTCGCCCGGCTCGCTGGCCTCGCCCGAGCCGGGCGATTCGCTGTCCGAGGCGGTCTCCAGTGGGGCAGGA
>SYCH01000019.1 GCA_005787025.1 Actinomycetota bacterium
CCACTCGGAGACCCCGATGTGGACGTGTTGCGCGGTTTCTCCTTGGCGATCTCACCGGGTGAGACGGTGGCCGTCGTTGGTGCATCGGGCTCGGGGAAGAGCACCATGGCGGCGCTCGTTCCGCGTCTGTACGACGTCACGTCAGGTGCGGTGCGCGTCGACGGTCACGACGTGCGTGATCTCACCGGAGTGACCCTGCGGGCGGCCATCGGCGTGGTGTCGCAGGACCCGCATCTGTTCCACGAGAGCATCGAGTCGAATCTGCGGTACGCCAAGCCGAACGCCAGCGCGCAAGAGCTGGTGGCGGCCTGTCGCGCGGCTCGCATTCACGACACCATTGCGGCCCTGCCCGACGGATACGAAACGTTGGTGGGCGAACGGGGCTATCGACTGTCCGGCGGCGAGAAGCAACGGCTGGCGATCGCTCGGTTGCTGTTGAAGAATCCGGCAGTGGTGATCCTCGACGAGGCCACCAGTCATCTGGACAACGAGAACGAAGCGTTGGTGCAAGCCGCCTTGGATGAGGCGCTACGGGATCGCACCGCACTGGTGATCGCTCATCGTCTGTCCACCATCCGCGACGCCGATCGGATCGTGATGCTCGATTCGGGACGCATCATCGAACAGGGGACGCACGACGAACTGATGAATCTGGACGGGGCCTACGCCCGCCAGGTGCGTGCCGGGGAGACGACGAGCGAAACGCTCTGACTCAGTGCGGTGCCGCTTGCGCACCGCGAATCAAGGATCCCCGGAGCTCGCCGGTGTGCTCACCGTGTTCGAACGAGACCCAGCCGTTCTTGATCGTGTAGTGATAGCCCGTCGCGGTCTGCATGAGTCGACGCCCGTTGGCGGGGAGGTCGCGCACGATGCGAGGTGGTGGCGTGCCGAGCGACGCGATGTCGATGACGTTCAGGTCGGCGCGATACCCGGGGGCGATCACGCCGCGGTCGAGCAAGCCGACATGGCGCGCGGTGCGCTGGGTGATGTGGTGCACCATGAATTCGAGAGGCAGTTTCTCGCCCCGGCGACGGTCCTTGCACCACAGCGCGAGGGCGGTGGTGGTGGCACTGCCGTCGGAGATCGCCCCGCAGTGCGCCCCGGCGTCGCTGAGACCGATCACCGCGTTGTCGCGCAGCAACATTTCGCGCACGTCGTCAAGGTTGCCTCGTGCGAAGTTGAACAGGGGCATGTACAACAGTCGGTTGCCGTCGTCCTCGCTCAACAGATCGATGAGGAAGTCGATCACCGGACGACCGGCGGCGGCGGCCCGCGCCCCGACCGAGTCGCGCTCGGTGGGCTCGTAGTTCACCGGATTCTCCATCGGGTACAACTTGGCGAAATCGCCGAACATCTCGGCCGGGAGGCCGGTGAGGTTGGGGACCGCGCGCGCGTGCTCCTCGATGATGCGACGACGTCGTTCGGGATCGCGCAAGGCGGCCACGATGGCGGGTAGCGGACGACCGGCGATCTCTTGGAACGACGGGCAAATGGCCAGCGGGTTCACGGTGGCGCTGAACCCTTGGAGGACTCCGATGGGTCGTACGGCGACCTGCGTCGACAGCGACAGTCCGTTGCTGACGCCTTCGTCCACCCATGCCCCCATCTCGCGCCAGCGGTCGGGGAGAGGCGCGGGTTGCTGCACGGTCATGCTGAGCGGACGACCCGACGAGCGAGCCACCAACTCCATGAGGTTCATCTCTTCGCGGGCGAACTCGGCGTCGGGAGATTGATACGCGTCACTGATCAGTTGCACGACACCGGACCCAGTGGCGGCCATGGCATCGACGAGGGCGAGCAGTTCGTCGGCGGTGCTGAAGCGCGTGCCCAGCGGTGCCCCGTCCTTGGTGCGGTGGATGTAGGTGCGACTGGTGGTGAACCCCAAGGCACCGGCGGACATCCCGTCTCGGACCATGCGGGCCATGCCCGCCAGTTCGTCGGTCGTGGGTGCTTCGTTCGGATCGGCCCCCCGCTCGCCCATGACGTACGCCCGAAGGGGTGCATGGGCGACCTGGGTCGCCACGTCGATGGCGTAATCACGACGACCCAATGCATCCATGTATTCGGGGAAGGTTTCCCAGTCCCATGTCAACCCCTCGGCCAGCGCGGTTCCGGGGATGTCCTCGACGCCTTCGAGCATGCCGATGAGCCAGGCGTGTTGTTCGGGTGTGGGTCGTGCCGGTGCGAAGCCGACTCCGCAGTTGCCCATCACGATCGACGTGACACCGTGGATGCTGCTGGGCGCGAGAATCGGGTCCCAAGTGGCTTGGCCGTCGAAGTGAGTGTGGATGTCGACGAATCCGGGCGTGACCACCAGATCGTCGGCTTCGATCTCGCGTCGACCCCGGCCGTGCACGCGGGGTTCGACCTCGGTGATGACTCCGTCACTGACCGCGACATCGGCCACTCGAGGCGCGGCGCCCGTTCCGTCGACGACGGAGGCGTTGCGGATCACGAGGTCATGGGTGCTCATGGTGTCATTCTGCCACCGGCACGCGAGCGCTGCCTATCGCTGCCACGTCGGTTGGTGCCTACTTGCGCAATTTGGGGATGAGCATGGGCGTGGAGGCCTTGTAGGCCTCCCAACCCGGGCGTCGCTCGGCGCTGCGCTTCTCGGCGATCGGGATCGACGCTGCCAGGAACATCACCGTCATGGCCAGGGCGCCGATCCCGGTCCACCATGATCCGGTGTCGGCGGCCAGTGCGAACACGAACAGTGACCACCACCAGAACATCTCGCCGAGATAGTTCGGATGACGCGACCGGCTCCACATACCGGTGTTCAGAACGTCGCCGGGATTCTTGGTGCGGTTGAAACGGCGCAGATCGACGTCGGCGAAGTGTTCGAGGGCCACGCCGATGACGGCGAGCACGATGGCCACCACGTCGAGGGCCCCGAACTCACGACCGGTGGAATCGGAGGTGTGAGCCACGGCGGTGGCGATCGGGAGCGAACCGAGGGTGACCACGAAGAAGGGGAACAGATGCACGGAGGTGAAGCTCACCGCCCATCGCGGCATGGGTGCGGTTTCGTACAACATGCGATACCGCCAATCCTCGTGATCGAGGCCGGTCCATCCGATCGCCCAGTTGGCGGTCAGACGAATCCCCCACAACAGGGCGCACGCGCCGATGGCCCAATTGCGGGCCCCACTGCCGTCGGCGGTGATCGCGAACCAAACGGCCAGGGCCGGGGGCATGACGCTCCACCACGCATCGAAGGTCGATCCGTTCTGAACCACCTGACTGGCGACGTAGAGGAACGCGACCGAGGCCGCGAAACCGAGGACGAGGCCCCGGTACGGATGGTCGGTGCCCACCGCCTCGGTCACGATCACCGCGATTGCCGTCGCCACCACGTACAGGCCGATGATCACGGCGAAGGAACGACCGCGGGTCCAACGAGAAACATGTGGTGACGTCATGCATCCATCTTGTCCGATCCGCGACCGGCGAGCGCACATGGGAAGGGCCCCTCTCGGCGTGCGATCTAATGTCGGAAGCATGAGGAGGCGGTTGGTCTCGATCCCGGCGTTGCTGCTCGCGGCCATCGCGCTCTTGCTCGCCAGTCCGGTGTGGCTCCTGCTCGGCATCGTCGCCGACGTCGTGCGGGGACGGTTCCGCCTGCCCACGGTGCGACTGTTGGCCTTCGCCCTTCTGTGGTCGTGGCTCGAGACGGCCGGGGTCCTCGTTTCAGCGTCGTTCTGGACGATCGGTCGGTCGGACGATCATCGTCGGCATTACGCGTTGCAGCGTTGGTGGGCCCGCAACCTCTTGCGGGCTCTACGACTCACGTGCGGTGTTCGCGTGAACGTCGAGAACATCGAGGCTCTTCGACCCGGCCCGGTGGTGTTGTTGGCCCGGCACGCGAGCCTCGCCGATTCGCTGGTGTCGGCCTACGTGGTGACGACGGTGGCCGGCATGAAGCCCCGTTACGTGTTGAAGCGAGAACTCCTGGCCGACCCGTGTCTCGACGTGGTGGGACGGCGACTGCCGAACCATTTCCTGGATCGGGGCGCCGCCGACTCGACGCCGGAGTTGGAGGCTCTGGCTGATCTGACGTCGTCGATGGACGAAGTCACCGCGGGCATCATCTTTCCGGAGGGCACGCGGGCGAACTCGAGCAAGCGGGCCAAGGCCATCGCCAAGATCTCCGAGGTGGACCCCGAACGCGTCGGCCGAATTTCGTCGATGAGACACCTGCTACCACCGCGCCCGGCCGGTGCGGCCGCGATGTTGCGTGGCAACGCGACCTGCGACGTGGTGGTGGCATGGCACGTGGGTTTCGAGGGTCTCGACACCTTCTCGGGAATTCTGCGGGCTTTGTCGAAACCGATCCCTCCGATCCGATTCGTCCTGCGCCGCATCCCCCGAATCGAGGTTCCGTCGTCGTACCGTGAATTCACCGCATGGCTCGACGACGAGTGGATGCGAATGGACGACGAAGTCGACACAGCGCTGAAGGCGCGAGACGAAGAACGGAGGTAGTCGGATGGGTGACGTCATGTTGTTCTCGGCGATCGCGATCCTGATCACGATGCTGACCACGTGGGTGATCAGCGTCGTGATCAAGAATGCGTCGATCGTCGACATCGTGTGGGGGCTGGGCTTCGTCGTCGTGGCGTGGGTGTCACGGGTCGTGGGTGACGGCGTGGAGGCACGACAGTGGTTGCTCACCGTGATGGTGTCGCTCTGGGGATTGCGACTGGCCGGGTATCTCGCGTGGCGCAACCTCGGGCACGGCGAGGACTATCGCTACAAGAACATGCGCAAGCACTGGGGTGCCCGGTTCCCGATCGTGAGTCTGGTCACCGTGTTCGGACTGCAGGGAACCCTGATGTGGATCGTGTCTCTTCCCGTTCAGTTGGGACAGGGCGACGACACTCCCGACGTCGGTGTTCTGGCGATCATCGGCGTTCTCGTGTATCTGATCGGTCTCTTCTTCGAGGTCGTGGGCGATGCGCAACTGACGCGTTTCAAGAGTGATCCGGCCAACGCCGGAAAGGTGATGGACCGTGGCCTGTGGCGTTACACGCGCCATCCGAACTACTTCGGTGACGCCTGCGTGTGGTGGGGCATCGCCATCGTCGCGGTCGAGACGGGCACCGGAGCATGGGGTCTCATCGGTGCGACGGTGATGACGGTGTTGCTCCGTCGGGTCAGTGGCGTCACCTTGCTGGAGCGGTCGTTGAAGAAGCGTCGTGAGGG